>CAYPYA010000092.1:0-2993 GCA_964414775.1 uncultured Ruminococcus sp.
CCGTATGTCAAATTTGATTGTGATCCATTCAAACAAGTTTGAAACATTTATGTTAGAAATATAAATGTTTCAAATATGCAGCAGCGCCGACGCGACGGCAAAGTAGACCAGCAGGCTCAGCGCGTCCACGATGGTGGTGATAAACGGGCTCGCCATCACCGCCGGATCGAAGCCGATCCGCTTGGCAAGCAGCGGCAGACAGCACCCGATCAGCTTCGCGGCAAGCACCGTGACGGCAAGCGTCAGACAGACCACCAACGCCGTCATCGGCTCCGCGCCGTCGATCAGCAGGACCTTACCGAACCCCACCGCCGCCAGCGTCAGCCCGCAAAGCAGCGCGACGCGGCATTCCTTCCAGATGATGCGGAACACGTCCCCCAATCGGATCTCCCCCAGGGAAAGACCGCGAATGACCGTGACCGACGCCTGACCGCCCGCGTTCCCCGCCGTATCCATCAGCATCGGAATGAAAATGGTCAGCATCGCCACGCGGCTCAGCGCGTCCTCGTAATGACTCAAAATGGTGCTGGTAAAGGTCGCCGAGATCAGCAGCAGCAACAGCCACGGAATGCGTTTCCGCCATGTTTCCAGCACGCCCGTTTTCAGATAGGGCTTGTCAGACGGCACGATCGCCGCCATTTTTTCGATATCCTCGGTGGCTTCCTCCTGCATGACGTCCACCGCGTCGTCGTAGGTCACGATGCCGACCAGCCTTCCGCCGCGATCCACGACCGGAATGGCGAGAAAATCGTATTTGCCGATGGTCTGCGCGACCGCTTCCTTGTCCTCGTGCGTTTCGGCGTAAATGACGTTGCTGTTCATGATGTCCCCGATCCTTGCGTCCTCCTGCGCAAGCAAAAGGTCCTTGACCGTCACATATCCCAACAGCATACGGTCGTAAGAGGTCACATAGCAGGTATAGATGGTCTCCTTGTCCACCCCCGTGCGGCGGATGCGTGCAAACGCGTCGGCGACCGTCAGATCCTTGTCCAGACGCACGTATTCGGTGGTCATGATGCTTCCCGCGCTGTCCTTCGGGTAGCGCAGAATGGTGTTGATCTCGTCGCGGGACTCCTTGTCCGAGTTGCGCAGGATGCGCTTCACCACCACGGCGGGCATTTCCTCGATCAGATCCACCGTGTCGTCGATATACAACTCGTTAAGGACCTCCCGCAATTCCGCGTCGGTGAACATGCGGATCAACGCTTCCTGATGCTCCGGCGACATCTCGACGAACACCTCCGCCGCCGTCTCCTTGGGCAGCAAGCGGTACAAAACGGTCAGCTCGCGCTCCTCCAGCTTTTCACTCACCAACGCGATGTCCTGCGGACGCAGAAGCGACAGCGCCCCGCGTATCTCCCGAAACTCCCGCTTGGCAAGCATCTCGCGCAAACGGTCAGGCAATTCCTCCAATAAGGTCTTCTCGAAATCCATAAAGCATTCCCATCCTTTCTTTTGGCAATACCGCACCGTTCCGACGGTACGACCGTGCCGTCAGAATGATGCGATGCTGCCTTTTCTCGGGCGGGCGCAAAAAAACGGCAAAGCTCCCGTACCGATACGGGAAACGCGTTCTTGCGCCAACGGTATCAAACGTCTACTTCGTCCTGTGTCCATACGGAACCTCACCTCTTTTTTCATTTTAGATTTTGCATTTTGGATTTTGCATATTGCAAATTGTATTTTGCAATTTTCAATTTGGACCGTCGTTTTCGGCATACCGAACGCATACCGAAACCATGCTTATTTTACCCTTTCAGACGTCTTTTGTCAACGCCATTTCCCCTTTTCGGCAAATTTTTCTCAGCATATTTTTTTCAAACCCTTTTGCGCAAAAAAATCCCCGCAAAACGTGAACTCCGTCTTGCGGGGATGATTTCGTTATTTTTCGGAAGAATCAACCATATGATGCGATCTCAATGGCATTGCGCGGGGAATCTTCGGACCGTTGCTGCAGCCATTTCAGCTGACCGACTTCCAGCAATTCCTCAACGGTCAGCCGTGCGCGAATCCCGCTCCCCATAACGCCCGGTTCCGGAATATTACCGCCGCGGTCCCAGATCAAAGCCTCAAGCGATGCTTTTGCACACTTCAAATAGGAAGAAAAACGCACCCATTCCCGCGTTTGCCATTCTCTATGTTCCCGCTGTTCATTCTCCATATCTATAACGAGAGACTTCCAAGCATCATCGACGTATTCGCCCTCCGGCTCGGTTATCGGCATTCCGGCTCTGATCAACCGTTCGCAGCAGTGGTAATCCCAAAGAAATGCTTCTCCATCCTCTTCTTGCGCAATCTGTACATATTTATCGACTACTTCCGACCCCGCCACCGTGCGCATAGCGGTTTCGTTGATTCCCTCAGGTGTCAGATACAGATAGGATTCTTCACAAAGATCCTGATAAAGGTAAGGATATTCCCTGAAATCCCCCGGCAAGATAACTACTTCAATCAATTCATCCTCTGCCGCCCGTTCCATCACCGCGACCAAGCTTTCGCTATAAAGTTCCGAAGAACATTGCAGCTGTCTGACCGGCTCCCTTTTCAGCACCGCAGGAACGGATTCCGCATCTATGATCCGAAGGATCTTGCAATCCGCTTCCAAAACCGGTTGAACGTCCGAAATTTGTTCCGACGCCGCCTTGCTTTCCGTTTCCTCCGTCTGCTCCCGCGCACACCCCGCTGCAAACAGCATCAATGCCGCCAACAGAACGCAAAGCACATATACCGCATTCCGATGTTTCATCATTCGTTTTCCGTTCATCATGATTCCCCTCTTTTATCGTTTTTATCTGTATATTCATCATAACACTTCATTATTCATTTGTCAACAGTCATTTCGTCTTTTCTGAAAAAATATCAAATCTATACAAAATAAAACATTTTGTAAACATCTGCATTTTCCCATTGCAAAATGCAGAAAAATGTGATACACTACTTTTTGTTAAAAACGGTTTGGAGCGTACCGGAATGTTCTCATTCGGCAACAATTG
>CAYPYA010000093.1:0-6034 GCA_964414775.1 uncultured Ruminococcus sp.
GAAAGCAGTCGTCCAGGGGCATGGCGTCCCGGTAGCACCGCTTGGAGGACACGGCGTCGAATACGTCCGCGATCGCCATGATCCGGGCACACAGGGGGATGTCCTTCTGACGCAGACCATCCGGATAGCCGCCCCCGTTCCACTTCTCATGGTGATGCCGCGCCACATGATACGCGATCTCCTCGTACTGCTCCTCCCCCAGGTGTCCGAAGGTCTCCCGCACGATCTCTCCGCCACGCTCCGCGTGGGTCTTCATCGCGGCGAATTCCTCCTCCGTCAGGCGCCCCGGCTTTTGCAGGATACGGTCCGGGATGGCGATCTTCCCGACGTCGTGCATAGGAGCCGCCCGCTCCAGGCAGCGCAGATAATCCCTTGTCAGCACATCCCTGTAAAGCCCACGGCGGCGCAGCTCCTGCGCCAGCAGCTTCACATAGGCGGTGGTCCGTCGAATGTGCCCGCCTGTGCTGCCGTCCTTGTTCTCCACCAGGGTGGCGAAGCCCATGATCATCTCGTTCAGGTACTGATCCAGCCTGATAAACGTGGGATCCTCCTCGTTCATGTATGCCCCCAGCACCGCGACGGACGGGACAAGGCTGGTGATCAGCACCTCCGGGTCGATCGCCTGCCAGACCGTCACGGTAAGGATCACCGCAAAGTAGGTGATGCCGTTGATGCGCTTTCTGCTCTCAATATACCGAAACCGCCGCAGAAATACCACCAGCGACACGACGGCGTAGATCGCCACCATGGCGAAGCAGGTGTAAGCGGAAACGCCCATGGAATAGTTGGTCGTTTCCCCCACCCGGTACTCCAGCGACGGGATGAAGGCAACCAGCACGGCAAGGTTCGCCGCCAGAGGAAGGAACAGGAGCACACGCCCCCGCCATGTGCGCGGCAGCGCGTCCGTGATGGACAGCATGTAAAGGAACAGCATAAACACCATCGCGTCCAGACACATCAAAAAACCCAGATGCAGAAAGAGGTTTGCAATGGGCGGAACCGTGTCCAGATGGTTGACCGTCCATGCCGTGGCGCCGTCAAACAGGATGGTCAGGATTCCCAACGCCAGCAGACCGCCGAAGATGCCGGGACCCTTGCGCTGCGGATAGCGCATACGTTCCCTGAGGTAGAGCAGAGCGATATAGGAGACCACCACCAAAGCTCCTATCTGCAATTTCATGTATATCATCGTGCTTCCTCCTCCCGCCGCAGCGCCATTTCCCGTACCGGATCCGCCGCGGCGTTCCTTGCGATTTTGATTCCTTTGTATCTTTTCGTATTTTGAAACAAATTGTATGATTCGTACAATTTATTGTAACACATTTCCTGCCATTTTTCAATCCCGCAACGAAAAAAAGACACACGGTCGCGTGTTCTGCATTCACGAAATGCAAAAAGCTGCGGTAATCGCTATAAATGCGCCCGTTCCTATTGAAAAAAAGGAGCCGATGTGATAGAATATAGTGGCTGTGGTATGGATTTAAGGATTTTAAGGAGATAAAGAAGAAAATGAAATTAGGTATCGTCGGACTTCCCAATGTGGGGAAAAGTACGTTATTCAACGCATTGACTAAGGCGGGCGCGGAGAGCGCAAACTATCCGTTTTGCACCATCGATCCGAACGTGGGCGTCGTCCCCGTTCCGGACGAACGGCTGGACAGGCTCGCCGAGCTGTACCACCCGAAAAAGGTCACGCCGGCGGTCATCGAATTCGTGGATATCGCGGGGCTTGTCAAGGGCGCGTCACAGGGTGAAGGCTTGGGGAACAAGTTCCTGTCCCACATCCGTGAGGTGGACGCGATCGTACATGTCGTGCGCTGTTTCGGCGGGACGGAGGTCATCCATGTGGAAGACAGCGTCGACCCGGCGCGGGACGTGGACACCATCAACACGGAGCTGATCCTGTCGGACATGGAATTGCTGGAGCGCCGCATAGACCGCGTCCGCAAGCAGGCCAAGGGGGACAAGGGAGCGCTCGCCGAGCTGTCCGTTCTGGAGCATGTCTACGGCGTACTGTCCGACGGCAAGCCCGCCAGAAGCGCCGACCTGACGCAGGAGGAATGGGATCTGCTTGCCGACTGTCCGCTGTTGTCCGCCAAGCCCGTGATCTACTGCGCCAACGTCGGGGAAGCGGAGCTGTCCAAGCCCGAAACGGACAACCCGTATTACGTTTCGCTGTGCAAGGCGATCGAGGGAGAGAACGCGGAGGTCATCACGGTCTGCGCGGAGATCGAAGCGGAGCTGACGGAACTGAGCGAGGACGAGCAGAAGGCGTTTCTGGACGATCTCGGCGTTGCCGAATCGGGGCTGTCGAAGCTGATCAAGGCCTCCTACCGTCTGCTGGGGTACATCAGCTATCTGACCGCGGGAGAGCCGGAGGTACGCGCATGGACCATCGTCAAGGGGACGAAAGCGCCGCAGGCCGCCGGAAAGATCCACTCGGATTTCGAGCGCGGCTTCATCCGCGCCGAGGTGGTCTCGTTCGACGCGCTGATGGAGAAGGGCAATTACGTCGCCTGCAAGGAAGCGGGGCTTGTGCGTTCCGAGGGAAAGGAATACGTCATGCAGGACGGTGACATCGTGCTGTTCCGGTTCAATGTATGAACGTGTAAAGGAAATGCGGGGAAACCGTGTAGAAAAGAAATTCTTTTCTACACGGTTTTGATATTTATTGTAGCGCAAGGGAGAAACCCTGATGGTTTCCCCTTGCAAGCCCTTTCCTTCCGAAAGTTTTGCCTTCGCTCTTTGCGGAATACGCCTGCTATTTCCTTTTTTTCATTGACAAAAAAAGGAAAGTATGATACAATCGGTTTATACGATCCTGTTATAAACGGATACAAACGGCAATCGAACACGAAAGGAACGGTCATAAAGATGAAAAAGTTCTTGCGGATATTCTCCTTCGGGCTTGCGCTGTCGCTTTGCACGCTGACGGGTCTTTGCGTCCCGACCGTCGGCGCCGAGACGGTCACCGTCAACGCGTCCGGCATGGACATGCCGCGCGGAGAGGGGCAGCTCATCATCTACACCCCCGCGTTCGGCGCGACCACCAAGACCAACGAGTGGGGCGCGGAAGCGGTCGTGAACGCCCATCATCAGGTCACGCAGGTGGGCGGCAACAACAGCGCCATTCCGCAGGGCGGCTTCGTGCTGTCCGGTCATGACACGACGGACGGCGAACAAATGAAAACATGGGTATTGGAGAATATCAAGGTGGGCGATTACGTGTATTACAACGAGCAAGCAATGCTTGTTACGGTGTCTGACGAGCCGATCGAGATCAAAACGAGCGGGTTTTACGAAGTGAGCGGGAAGCTCACCGGCTTCGACCAGCCGCGCTATGAGAACTATTTGGTCGTCTATACCCCGTCGTTCGGCAGCAAGACCAAAACGAACGAATACGGGTTCGAGGTGGTGGTCGAGGACGGACTGATCGTCTCGCTTGGCGGGAACAACAGCACGATTCCGAAAAACGGGTTCGTCCTGTCCGGTCACGGAACCAATCTCTACTGGCTGCAAAAGAACGCAAGGCTGGGGATGCGGGTCGAGGTGGACAAGGCGACGCTGTCCTTGCGGATGATCTACGACGAAGAGAATCTGAAAGCGGGCATCAACACGCTTTTGGACGCGATCAAGGTCAAGCTGCAGGACGCCAAAAACAGTTACCTGAATATGGATTACGACGCGCTGAACGAACGGTGTCAAGCGATCAAAGCAAAGTTTGATCAGGCTTGGAAAACCTATCAAAGCAGCGGCGACGAGAAGGAGCTGCTCACCGCGGGCGCGGAAATCGAAACGGAGCTGAACGTTTTGTCCGGCATGGTCTCCGAAAGCTACCCCGTTCAGTACCGCGCCGTCTGGGTCAGACCGACGCAGCAGAGCGCGTCGGAGGCGGAAGCATACGTCAAGCAGCTACACGACGCGGGCATCAACACCGTCTGCCTTGAAGGGAATTTCAACAACACCGTGATCATGAACGTGCCGGACGGCTGTCTGTTCGAGCACAACCCCGCGTTCTCGTACGACGTGCTGCAGGCGTACATCGACGCATGCCACAAATACGGGATGGAATGCCATCTCTGGATGGCGATCTATCTGGTCGGCTGCAAGACCGCGCCCAACTATCAGCGCAGTCTTGCGTTGAAAAAGCCGGAATGGATCTCGGTCGATCAGAGCGGGAAAAAGGACAACGAATACAACTTCCTGATGATCGATCCGGCGAACGAGGAAGCACGCGCCTATCTGCTTTCGTTCTACACCTATCTGCTGGAGCATTACGACATCGACTGCTTCCAGCTGGACTACATCCGCTATTACGACCGCAGCGCCGAGCAGGATTTCGGGTACACGCAGGCGGCGTTTGACGGATTCGAGCAGGCCTATCATCACGGCGTGAAGCCCGCCTACAGCATGGACGCAGGCTACTGGAACGATTGGGTCGCCTACCGCAAGTCCTGCGTGACGCAGATGGTCAAGGAGGTGCGCAAGCTCATCGACACCTACAAGCCCGACGTTCTGCTGTCCGCAGACGTTGTGCCCAGCCTGAGCGTTGCGGGCACGCGCAACTACCAGGACTATCCGCAATGGCAGAAGGAAGGACTTTTGGACATCCTGCACCCGATGGCATACGGCAACGGATTCGGAGAGCAGATCGAAGCCCAGGTCGCCTTGGGCGGAGACCGCTGTATGGTGGTCACGGGGCTCGGCATCTTCGACGAGACGCTGACCCCGATCGACATGGCACGTCAGGCCGTCGAGTCCAATTTGCTCGGCACATACGGACATGCGTACTTTGAATCAGCCGCGTATCTGAAGGAAAAAACGGGCGACGTTCTGCAGTCGTCCGTATACAAGACCCAAGCGCTCGTGCCGTTCGCAGACCCGAACGCTTCCATCGTCCGATGCCTGTCCTACATGGATGAGCGGATCGAAAACATCCTGCTGCCGTTCGGCGGGATCAGCCAAGCGGAAGCGGACGCATTGCTCGCCGCGACCGACAACGCCAAGAAGGCGGTCAAGGACAGCCGCATCGGCGCTGCGGAATTGAATGCTTTGCAAAACGTCATCGACGGGTTGCAGAACGAATCGGCAAAAACGGTCTTACGAGCCGACCTGTTGCGCGCCAACCGCATCTCCTGCATCCGATACCGCGTGACGGTGCAGGAGCTGAGCGGAGAGTTATCCCAGCCTGACACGCAGCCGTTCCCGGAGCACTCGGAGCCTTACGCGCCCGCGGAATCGGAAACGCCTTCGGAAACGCCGTCCAAATCGCAGTCTGACGGCACGCCGTCGGAAAGCAAGCCCGCGGAAAGCTCCGAAACCGCCGATGTGGGTCTCTCCCCCCTGCCCTGGATCCTGGGCATTGCGGGCGGGGCGTTGGTCATAGGCGCCGTGGCGTTGCTCATCCGGAAGAAAAGAAAATGAAGCAGACATTTGAGACAAACACCTACCGGATCGCGTGCCACGGGAAGCTGAAGCAGGAGATACGCCTGGCGTTCCTGTCCGATCTGCACGGCGAACGGTACGGGGAAACGCTGCTGCGGTCCATCCGCGGCTTTCAGCCGGACGCGGTGCTGTTCGGCGGCGACACGTTCGACGAGCGCATTTCCTGGGAAGGGGCGATCGACGCGCTGCGCGCCTGCGCTTCGGAATGGCAGACCTTTTACACGCCCGGCAATCACGAGCAGGCGACCCTTCGGATCGACGAGGTGAAGCAAGCCGCACGTGAAACGGGAGCAAGGGTGCTTGCGGGAGAATCGGCCCTGCTTTCGATACGTAACGATAAGTTGCTGCTGTGCGGCGTGGAGGACCCGCGTTGGGACGAGCCGACGCACCAAAAGCAAATGGACGAAGCACGAAACGCGGCAAAAAATCATCCGAACGTTACCGTTCTCCTGACCCACCGACCCGAACGGGTAGAGGAATATCGGGACGGCATATTCGATCTCGTTCTGACCGGGCATGCGCACGGCGGGCAATGGCGGCTTCCGTTTCTGAAAAACGGGCTGTTCGCGCCGGACGTCGGGCTGTTCCC
>CAYPYA010000094.1:0-1871 GCA_964414775.1 uncultured Ruminococcus sp.
AGATCGGATGTGACGGCGCGAAAGAGGTCGCGCACCGCGTTCGACCCGACACGGCGATCATTCTGGAGGCGACCACGGCGGGCGACACCTGCGACGCGCCGGAGGGAAAGCAGGCCTGCTGCTTGCGCAAGGGCGCGGTCATCTCCCACATGGACGGCGCGACCATTTACGACAAGCAATTGGTCTCGCTTGCGTTGGAGATCGGCAGGGAGCAAAACATCCCCTGCCAATTGAAAAACGTCATTGCGGGCGGAAACGAAGCGCGTGCCTATCAGCAGGGCGCATGCGGCGCACGCGTGCTTGCGATCTCCGCACCTACAAGATATTTACATTCCGCTTGCAGCGTGGCGGCGAAAGAGGATCTGCTCGCCGTCGCAAGACTGGTAAACGCACTGATCGAAAGGAACGGTGACTGATATGCTCAAATTGATGAAAAAATACACCTCCGCATTTTCCGTTTCCGGCTGTGAGAAGCCGCTCGCGGAACTGATCAAGCAGGACCTCGCGCCCGTCGCGGACGCGGTGGAGACCGATCCGATGGGAAATCTGATGATCTTACGCAAGGGAAAGGATCCCTCCAAAAAGCTGATGATCGCGTCCCACATGGACGAGATCGGCTTTGTCGTGACCGCGATCGACGAAAACGGGTTCGTACACGTTTCCAACGTCGGCGGGATCAACCCGCTCGCTTCGTCCTGTCAGCGGGTCAGGTTTGAAAACGGCTGCGTCGGCGTGCTCGTGCCGGAAAGCGGTGTGAAGGCGTCGGAGTTGACCGCCTCCAGGCTGGTGGTCGACATCGGCGCAAAGAACCGCAAGGCGGCGGAAAAGCGCGTAAAGATCGGCGATCTCTGCGCCGTCGTCCCGATGCTGCAAAAGCTGTCCGGGACGCGTTACGCGGCAAAGGCGTTTGACGACCGCATCGGCTGCGTTCTTTCCGCCTACACGGCGCTGCATTGCGGCAAGCCCGCTTATGACACCTGGTTCGTGTTCACCGTACAGGAGGAGGTCGGATGCCGCGGGTCTTTGCCCGCCGCGTTCCGTATCCGTCCGGACTTTGCGATCGCGCTGGACGTGACGCTCGCAGATGAATGCGGGACGAAGCAGCCGGTTACACGTTTAGGCGCGGGTGCGGCGATCAAGATCAAGGATTCCTCCGTTCTCTGCTCGGCATTGATCGTGGATCGGCTGTCCGAGCTTGCAGAAGCGCAGGGCATCCGGTATCAGTACGAGGTGCTGACGGCGGGCGGCACGGACACCTCCTCCATGCAAAGAGCCGGAGCCGGCTGTGCGGCGGGCTGTATTTCGGTTCCGACGCGCTACACCCACGCACCCGTGGAAACGGTCGATCTGGACGATCTGCGCGCCTGCGCTGCGTTGCTGTCGGCGGCGGTGGAGCAGGGCTTTGCGACCGATAACGCATAAAAAAAGGATATAAACAACATATGGAACTGTCAAAAAAACTGCTGCAGGACGCGGCAGAATGTGAAAAAGCATTGTCGGGCATCTTTGCACAGCTGGAGGAGACCGCCTTTTACAACACGCAAAAGGTCTTACGGGTCTTTGCGGAAAACCGCCTGTCCGAGCGGCACTTCAACGGGACGGTCGGGTACGGGTACAACGACGATGGGCGCGACCTGTGCGATAAGCTGTTTGCCGACTGCTTCGGAACGGAAGCGGGATTTGCCCGCGCGGGGATCATTTCCGGAACGCACGCGCTGACCATCGCATTGCAGGGGCTGCTGCGTCCGAACGACGTGATGCTTGCCGTGACGGGAAAGCCGTACGACACGCTGGACAACGTCATCGGCATCACGCCGTGCAGGGGTTCGCTGGCGGAATTCGGCGTCCGTTACGAGCAGATCGAGCTGGTG
>CAYPYA010000095.1:0-4231 GCA_964414775.1 uncultured Ruminococcus sp.
GATTTCCGTCTGGCAGCCCGATTGGGCGCGATCGTGAATTTCGACGACCTGACCCATATTGATTTCTTCGGAAAGCTCGCACCGTTTCAGGAAACCATGTCCTGTCGGTACAATCCCGGTGGCGACTTTACGATGGGGAACCGTATCATGGATTCTCCCAAGGACGCCAAATACGGCATGACCCGCGAGCAGATGCGCGAAGCGTTTTTGAAGCTGAAGCAAAAGGGCGTCAAGCATTTCGGCATTCACGCGTTTCTGGCGAGCAATACCACGGACAACGGGTATTACCCGAAGCTGGCTTCCATTCTGTTTGAGCTGGCGGTCTGGCTGCACAAGGAGACGGGCGTTCACATCGCGTTTGTCAATCTGTCCGGCGGGGTAGGCATCCCGTACCGACCGGATCAGCCGGCGAACGATATCCGTCTGATCGGAGAGGGCGTTCACGAAGCGTTTGAACGCATTCTCGTCCCCGAGGGGATGGGAGACGTCGCCATTTATACCGAACTGGGGCGGTATATGCTCGCTCCTTACGGCGCTTTGGTCGCGCGTGTTCTGCACCAAAAGCATATCTGGAAAGAGTATATCGGACTGGACGCCTGTGCGGTCAATCTGATGCGTCCCGCGATGTACGGCGCGTATCATCATATTACGGTGCTGGGAAAGGAAAACGAGCCCTGCGACCGTGTGTACGACGTGACCGGCGGGCTTTGCGAGAACAACGATAAGTTTGCCATCGACCGCGCTCTGCCAAAGGTGGAGATCGGGGATTATGTCTACATCCATGACACCGGCGCGCATGGGTTTTCCATGGGATACAATTATAACGGAAAGCTTCGTTCCGCTGAATTGCTGCTTTGCGAGGACGGAACGGTGAAGCAGATCCGCCGCGCCGAAACGCCGGAAGACTATTTCGCGACGCTGGACTTTTCTCCTTGGAAGAAATAACACGATGAAAACAAAAGCCGTTTGGAAGACTCCAAACGGCTTTTTTCTGTCCGAGACGCGGTCTTTGGGGGATTTCAGATCATTTACGAATCAAATGAATGGCGAAGCCGAGGACTTCTTTCTCGAGATAGGCGAACGTCGCGTTGCCCTTTTCGTCCCGCTTGATGCTGCTTTCGTCGAAACGGAAGCCGCGCTGCTGTAAATGGAACATGGCGCGATCGACGTTGTTGGTCGCAACGGCGACATGACCGTGCGTCCCGCGTCCGTTCTGCTTCATGATCTCAAACGGACCTGCGAAATAGGAAGCCGAACGTTCGCTCTGCTCAAACCCGAACAGGGCGCACAACAGCTCTGCGTTCTGCTTCGCCTGTGCGTCGTTTTCCGCGTTGACGCCGATGTGCTCCAGAGAAAAGCCCAGCATCAGGGAGACTGCCTTGCGGGTCAGGGAAGTGATCTCGTCAAATTTGCCCGCTTCGATCAACGAATCGTTCACCATGAACGAACCGCCGCAGGCGAAGATCTTGTCAAAAGCGAGATAGGACAGCAGGTTCTTTTCGTTGATGCCGCCGGTCGGCATGAAGCGGATCCCGCCGTACGGCGCGGACATCGCCTTGATGACCGGAAGTCCGCCGAGCGCTTCAGCAGGGAAGAACTTGACGTGCGTCAGACCGAGCGATAACGCCGTTTCCAGATCGGAGGGCGTCGCGCAGCCGGGGACGATCGGGTAACCGTTTTGCTGGCAATGCTTGACTACGGTCGGGTTCAAACCGGGGGAGACGATGAAATCCGCGCCCGCTTTCATGGCGGCGTCCGCCTGTTCGGGTGTCAGAACCGTCCCCGCGCCCAACAGCATGTCGGGAAACGCTTTGCGGATCTCCTGGATGGCTTCCGCCGCGCAGGAGGTGCGGAAGGTGATCTCCGCCGCATTCAGGCCGCCGTCCTGCAACGCCTTCGCCAGCGGAAGCGCGTTCTCAACCTTTTTGATCTTGATGACCGGGATCAGACCGGTTCGTTCGATTTGTGTAAAAAGCTCCATGGATATACGTCCTTTCCGTTTTCTGCCTCTATGATAGCACGGCGGAACGCAAATGTCAATCTTATTTTTTACAGTCTTTCCTGCATGGCGTTTTGCATTCGGGCAATTCCGAAAGCCGTACCAGGATCACATCGTCCCCGATGCGTTCTACGCAGTCCCACGGGATGAACAGCCGCTTCTTGGCGGAAAAGTATCCGCCGATCCCCTCGCCGGGCAGGACGAGACGCACGACCTGCCCGGTGAAGATGTTGACCTCCAAATCGCAGACGCAGCCCAGCGCCGCTCCGTCGCGGACGTTGATGACTTCCTTATTTTTCAACGAGGAAAACATACAGCTCATGCTTACAGAAGGATGCAGATCAATCCGCCGCTGCCTTCGTTGATGATCCGCTGGATGGTACCGGTGATTTTTTCTCTTGCGTCTGCGGGCATGTGCGCGAGCTTGCTGGTCAGACCCTCGCTGACCAGTTCATGCAGCGTCTTGCCGAACATATTGGATTCCCAGATGGATTTCGGGTCGGATTCAAACTCCTTCAGCAGGAACTTGACCAATTCCTCCGATTGGCTTTCCGTTCCCACCATCGGGCTGACCTCGGTTTCGATGTCCGCTTTCATCATGTGGATGGACGGCGCGGACGCTTTCAGCTTGACCCCGTAGCCGCCCGGCTGCTTGACGATCTCGGGTTCTTCCAGGCGCATATCCTCCACCGTAGGCATGACGATGCCGTAGCCGGTTTTCATGACCTCGTCGATCGCGTCCGAAACCTTGTCGTACTTTTGCTTGATGACCGACAGCTCGGTCATGATCTGCATCAGCTTCTGTTCGTTCTCGATCTCGAAGCCTGATTTTTCTCCCAAAATACGGTAGAAAACGGTATCCGGAATGCGGATCTCGACCGTCGCGCTTCCGTCGCCCAGCCGAATGGAATCCAGTCTTGCGGAAACCGTCCCGTCCTCCAAGGTCAGTTCCGAGAAGGTGCGCCTTACGTCCCCGACCTTGGAAAGCGTGCCGACGCATTCCCCGATGGAGTCGAACAGCCGCTCACGTATGCTTCCTTTTTCCTCCAGAACGTCCACCCAGCCCGGCATCTGCAAGCGCACTTCGCGGATCGGGAATTCATACAGAATGTTTTTGAGGATCTCCCGGATGTCGTTCTCGCTCATGTCGATGCAGTTGACCGGAATGACCGGAACCTGATACTTCTCCTCCAGATCGGCACAAAGCGCTTGCGTCTGTACCGAGGACGGGCGGGCGCAGTTCAGGACGATCGCAAACGGCTTTTTCAGCTCCTTCAGCTCCGCGATCACGCGTTCCTCCGCTTCGACGTAGTTTTCACGCGGGATCTCCCCGATGCTGCCGTCCGTGGTCACGACGATGCCGATGGTGGAATGCTCGCGGATGACCTTTTCCGTCCCCATTTCCGCGGCTTCCTCAAACGGAAGCGGCTCCTGCGACCAAGGGGTCATGACCATGCGCGGCTGACCCTCCTCGGTGTGCCCCATAACGCCGGGGATGATGAACCCCACGCAGTCGATCAGCTTCACCCGAAAGGTCGCGTCTCCGTCCAAAGTCACGCTTGCCGCCTCTTCGGGAATGAATTTCGGCTCGGTCGTCATCACCGTTTTGCCCGAACCGGACTGCGGCATCTCGTCCTTGGCGCGCTCCCGCACATGATCCCCCGGAATGTTCGGCAGGATCAAATGCTCCATGAATTTCTTGATCAGCGTGGATTTTCCCGTTCGGACGGGACCGACCACGCCGATGTAAATATCACCGCCGGTTCGTCCCGCGATGTCCTGATAGATGGATTGCTCCAACATACTGTTCCCTCCGATATGGTTGCTTTTTTTCATTTCATAACTATGTATGAGACGCGTTCTTTATGCGCGGAAAGGCATTTTTGTGAACAATTTGAAGAAAACCTCTTGCTTTTTTCTGTAATCCATGTATAATACTATTCTGTATGAATTTGCATGATGTACGGGGGGATTGTCGTTTTGATCCGTTTGCGAAAATTCTGGAGAACTTTCCGTCGAACCCGCGCGTTCGTTGTGATTGCGCTGCTTAGTCTGCTCGTCGTTGTATGTCTGGCGGAATTTTTGTTTTCCAACCGTTTGCGGCTGGAGATGTCAGGGCATACCGAAAAGGAATTGGATTTATCCGAAGCGATTCTGAAGGATAGCGCCAAGAGAAAAGAAGATGGCATCGTTATCCGTAAGGGATCGACCGTTCTGTTCAAACATGTGCAG
>CAYPYA010000096.1:0-8322 GCA_964414775.1 uncultured Ruminococcus sp.
CGTGACGCGCTGTCGGCAAGCGAACGCAGCAATTCCTCGTTGTCCTTGACGTAAACGAACCCGCAGGTGCGGATCTCGGGATGGAACGCGATCTCGCGTTCGGTGTTGATGCCGGCGGTGATGAATACCACGCCGCTTTCGGCAAGGCTGTTGCGGTCGCGCAGGACAGCCGATTCCACCCCGCCGCCGCCGCCGCTGTCGATCATGACGGTCCCCGCTTCCACCGTTTCGCCGGCGCGGATGCCGCGTCTGTCCATTTCGATGACATGCCCCGCTTCGGGGATCAAAACGTTGCGGTCGGGCGTTCCCAGCGCCTTGGCAAGGTTCGCGTGTGCGATCAGGTGCTTGTATTCGCCGTGAACGGGAACGAAGCAGTCCGCGTGTACCAGACTGTGAATGATCTTCAGCTCCTCACGGCAGGCGTGCCCGGAAACGTGCACGTCGTCGGTACGGTCGGTAATGACCGCCACGTTGCGCTTGTATAGTTCGTTGATGATCTTTGTTACCAGCTTTTCGTTGCCCGGAATGCAGGAGGAGGACAGCACCACCAGGTCGCTCGGGCCGAGCGTGACCTGCTGATGTGCGCCGAACGCCATGCGGTAGAGTGCGCTCATCGGCTCGCCCTGACTGCCCGTGGTAATGATGGCGATCTTTTCGGGCGGGTAATGGCGGCATTCGCTCAGATCGATGACAAGCCCGTCGGGGATCTCGATATATCCCAGCTCCTGCGCCGCGCGCAGAACGTTTTGCAGACTGCGTCCGGTCATGGCAACCTTGCGCCCCGCGCGGTCGCACGCTTCCAGAATCTGCTGGACGCGGTGGACGTTGGAGGAGAAGGTCGCGATCACGATGCGGTGGCTCTCGTCGTTCACGATGCGGTCGAACGAGGCGGTCAGCGTGCTTTCACTCGGCGTGTAGCCGGGACGTTCCGCGTTGGTGGAATCGCACAACAAAAGCCTAACGCCCTTTCTGCCCAGCTCGGCAAAGCGCGCAAGATCGATCGGGGTCGTCCCGATCGGCGTGAAATCGATCTTGAAGTCGCCCGTGTGCAGGATGCGCCCGCAGGGGGTGGTGATGCACAGCGCGACGGAATCGGGGATGGAATGGTTGATGTGGATGAACTCCACGTCGAACACGCCCAAGGACAGCGCTTCTCCCGCGCGCACCTCGTAAAGGTTGCGGGTGCGGATGTTGTGCTCGTTCAGCTTGCCGTCCAGAATGCCAAGGGTCAGACGCGTTCCGTACACGTCGCAGGGCAGATTTTTCAGAAGGTACGGCACAGCGCCGATGTGGTCCTCGTGCCCGTGCGTCAGCAGCAGCCCGCGCACCTTGTGGGCGTTGTTCATCAGATAGGTGAAGTCGGGGATCACCACGTCCACGCCCGGCATGTCCTCACGCGGGAACATGATGCCGCAGTCGATGATCAGAATGTCCTCGCCGTACTCGATCGCGGTGATGTTCATGCCGATGCCGTCCACCCCGCCCAGCGGGATGATGCGCACGGCGTTGCGTGATGCACGCGGCGTTCCGTTCTTGGTATGCTTGGCAGCAGCGGCGCTGCCGCTGCCGCCGTTTTGCGTTTCGTTCTTGGCTTTGCGTGCGGGACGCTCCCCGTTCGGTACGCCGTTCGGCGTTCCCGTCGGAACGGACGCGTTTCGCCGTCCTCTCTGCTGACGCGGGCGCAGAGAAACCGCGTCCGTCTTTTCCTGTACGGACGTTTCCTGTTTTTTTGTTTTTCTCATAGTACTCCTTTTTTCTAGCCAATTGCAAAACTGCGTTTTACAATTGGGAACCGCGCGGCGGGGCTTACAAATCCGCGTGACGCGGATTGCGCTTATCGCAACCCACTAAAATCTCTGATTTTGGTGGGTTTACCCTCGGCGCGCGGACTCGCACAGCTCGTCTGAAAGGTGTTTTTTCGTCGGCAAAGCCACCGCAAAAACGAATTTTATTGTAATTTGACGGCTTTTACAATCGGCTAGTTTGGTTGGTTCCGCTTTTGGCGGTATGTTGCGCGGGGAGGATCGGTGTTCTCCCCGAAAAGTCCTTGAAGCAGTAATGCGATATGCGTATTCTATTATACACATTTTTTCCCGTTTGTCAAGCGTTAAGCGTCCCCGTGCGGGTTGACGTGGACGGTGCAGGACTTGACGTTGGGGACGTTTTGGGAAACGGCATGCTCCACCTGCTCGGCGATGTCGTGCGCCTGCCAGAGCGAAAGCCTGCCGTCCGCGCCGATCTCGATGTCCGCTTCCACCCGCGCACCGAACAGGCGGGTGCGCAGCCGGTCGATGGACAGCACGCCGGGGACTTCTCTGACCGCCTTGCGGATCTGTTCCTGCGTCTCGTTGGGCGCGGCGCGGTCGATCAGCCGTCCGAGCGTGTCGCGGCAAAGGTCGAACGCCACCTTGCAGATGATCACCGCCAGCACCGAAGCCGCCAGCGCGTCGGCACGCGGAAAGCCCAGCATCGCCCCGCCGATGCCAAGCAGCGAGCCGACCGAGGACAGCGCGTCCGAGCGGTGGTGCCACGCGTCCGCCTTCAGGGAAAGCGAGCCCGTCTGCTTCGCCGCACGTACCGTATAGTGATACATGCCCTCCTTCACAAGAATGGAGACGACCGCCGCCGCTAACGCGAGAAACGTCGGGGGCGAGACCTGTTCGGGCGGGAAGAACAGCGAATGCAGTCCGTTCCGGCCGATGCCGAGCCCGACGCAAAGCAGGATCAAAGCAAGCGCGAGCGAAAGCACGCACTCGATGCGTTCGTGCCCGTACGGGTGCGAATCGTCCGCCTGCTTGGACGCGATGCGTGCGCCGATGATGACCAGAACGGTGGTGAACGCGTCCGACGCGGAATGGATCGCGTCCGCGACCATGGCGCCCGACCCGCCGAGGATGCCCGACGCCAGCTTGCCCGCCGTCAGGACGAGGTTGATGATCAGCGTCACCGCGGCGACGCGGTAGATGATGGATTCGTTGGATCTCAAATCGGATCCCGTCTTGTTTTTCGGCATAAAAAACGACCTTTGCTGTGATTTGCGCAAAATGCGTGAATTGGTTCTTGCAAAATGCGTTCGGGTGTGATATAGTAGATACAGTATTAGTATACATCGACGAGTTGGAAATGTCAACATAGCTTTTCGGTTTGGCGAAAAGCGAAAAGCGAAAAGCAGTGAAGAGAGAAGAGAGAAAAGAGAAAAGAAAAGGAACGCTTTTCGCTTTTCGCGAAAAGCGAATTTTTCATAATATACTATTATATACTATTTTTTTGCTTTTCGGCTTGCCGAAAAGCTACCGTTTCTCTTCACTCTTCACTTTTCTCTCTTCTCTTTATTATGCTTTTCGGCTTGCCGAAAAGCTTACCGCTTCTCTTCACTTTTCACTCTTCACTCTTCACTTCATACAAAGGACCGGTCACGACCTTGCAATTCTTCACCGCTGCCGTTCACGTTTTGCTCATGATGGCATATGCTGTTCCGGGGTTTCTGTTTGTCAAAACCAAAACGTTGTCCGTCTCGCACATCCCGCCGTTTTCCAAGCTGCTTGTGTACGTCTGCCAGCCCTGTCTGGAGCTGTACGCGTTCCAGTCGGCGGACTTCACCCCCAAGCTGCTTGCCGAAATGGGCTGGTTCTTCCTGCTCTGCACGGGCGTGCAGGCGGGGATGGTACTGCTGTTTTCCGTCGTCTTCCGTTTCGACTGGGCGATGGTGCGCCGCCGCGTCGCCGCCGCCGCGGGCGTGTTCGGCAACGTCGGCTTTCTCGGCATCCCGCTGTTACAGGCATTGCTTCCCGAATCGGTGCGTGCCGACGGCGTGGCGCTTTCGGCGGTGTTCGCGCTTTCGATGAACCTGTTCGCGTGGACGGCGGGGCTGTATCTGATGACGGGCAACCGCAGGCATATCCGTATGAAGGCGCTGTTCGCAAACCCCGCGATCCTTGCGTTTTACCTCGCGTTTCCGCTGTTCCTGCTGGGCTGGAGGCTTCCGGACGCGGTGCTGGACACGGTGTCGCTGGCGGGCAAAATGTCCACCCCGATCTGCATGACCGTGCTTGGTATGCGGCTTGCCGCAACGCCGTGGAAGCGGATCGTTACGGACAAATGCGCCTGGCTTGCCTGTGCGGGAAAGCTGCTGATCATGCCGCTTTTGGCGTTCGCGGTGAGCGCGTTTCTGCCGCTTCCGACCTACCTGCGCTCGACATTGTTTCTGCTTTGCTGCTGTCCGTCCGCTTCGGTGGTGCAGAACTTTTCGGAGCTGTACCTGCCCGATGAAGAGATCGACGGCAAACGCACCGCCGCCGACGCGATCTTACTTTCCAACATCCTGTGCATGGCAACCATCCCGCTGCTTTCCTTATTGGCAACGCTGTAAAGCAGTAAAGCTATCGCGCAAGCGGAGAAAGGAACAACCGTATGACCATAGGCATTTTCGATTCCGGACTGGGCGGGCTGACGGGCTACCGCGCCCTGCGCGACCTGCTCCCGCATCAGCCGCTGTTGTACTTCGGGGACAACGCCCGCGTTCCCTACGGGACCAAATCGCGGGAGGTGATCCGCCGCTACGCGATGCAGGACGTGCGCTTCTTGCTGTCAAAATCGGTCGGGGCGATTTTGGTCGCGTGCGGAACGGTTTCGTCCAACGCGCTGGACCTTTTGGAGCAAAGCTTTTCCGTCCCGTTCGTCGGGGTCGTGCGCCCCGCGGCGGAGAAGGCGGTCTCCATCGCGGCAAGCGCGAACGGACGGGTACTGGTGCTGGGAACGGCGGCGACCGTCGCGTCCGGCGCTTATGAACGGGAGATCAAACGGCTGGACGCACACATTCAGGTACGCTCCGTCGCCTGCCCGCTGTTCGTCCCGCTGGTGGAAAACGGGCATACCCAAAAGGGCGACGTTGCGGCGACGGCGATCGCAAAGGAGTACCTGCTGCCGCAGGAGAGCTTTCAGCCGGACGCGGTCATTCTGGGCTGTACGCATTTCCCGCTGCTTGCACAGGTGATCGCCGACGTGCTGCCCGCGCCGTTACAGGTGTCGGCGGGAGAGGAATCGGCGCGTGTCATGGCAAGCTTCGGCGGGGACGAACCGGGAAGCGGGCCGCTCGACCGCTTCTTCACCAGCGACGACCCGGACGCGTTCCGCACGCAGGCGGCGTGCTTTTTGGGCAAAAGCGTCTCCGCGCCGGTGGAGCGCATCGCCATTGAAACCTACTAAAAGGAACAAACGATGATGAAACAAACGGATGACCAAACGCTGTCGGAAACGCCGGTGCTGATCAAACTTAAGGTACAGCGCCGCGACCTGTCGGACGGCGAAACGGGTGAGGAGACCTACACGGTACACGGCGTGATGCGCAAGGCCGTCGTCGGGCTGTGCGCGGACGGAAGTCAGGAGATCGGAACCCGCCTTTGCTACCGCGAGCCGTCGGAAACGGGACTGCCGAACACGCAGACCGTCCTGACCTTTCGCAAGCAGGGGCCTGCGATGCTGGAGCGCAGCGGGGATATCGAATGCTGCTGGCTGCTGGATACGGAGTACCCCATGAACGTTTCCTACAACGTCGGGATCTTCCGCACCGAGCTGCGGATCACGACCGAACGGATCGATAACCAATTACAGGACGAATGCGGCTACGCGGCGCTGGAGTACCGCCTGAGCGTGCGCGGACAGCGCGGCGAGCTTTGGACCCGTATGGAATTGCTCGTCACGCCGCTGTACAAAAAAGTACCCGGAAAGGACACAAACTGATGCAGATCAAAACACCGAACGACGAATATTTCCTGTTGCCGCGCACGGTGCTGCCGTTGCTTGCCAAGGCGAGCGCGGCGGAGCTGCGGGTGCTGCTTTACCTGTACGCGTGGAAGCAATCGGAGATCCCGCATCTTGCGTCCCAATTGGGGCTGACCCCGTCCGAAGCGGAAGCGGCGGTCGCGTTCTGGCGGGGCGCGGGCATTCTCGAAGCGGACGAGAGCGCGCCCAAAAAGCCCGTTCCCGCTTCCGTGTCGCTGTTCAAGAACTACGATTCGCACACCATCGCGGATCATTTGGAGCAGAAAGAGGATTTCCGCTCCTGCTGCGAGCTGGTCGGGGAAAAGCTGGAAAAACAGCTGACAAAGAACGATTACAGCTCGCTTTTGTACCTGTACGACTATGTCGGACTGCCCGCGGAGCTGATCGGCGGGGTGGCGGAGTACTGCGTGTCCCGCGGGAAAAAGTCCATGCAGTATCTGATGAAGACCGCCCTGCGGATGTACGAGGAGGACGGCATCGACACCTACGAAAAGTTTGAAAAGCACATGGCAAATCTGGAAAAGCTGAACGCGGGCATCGGACGCGTCCGCCGGCTGTGCGGAATGGGGGAGCGCGAGCTGACCGCCAAGGAGCAGACCATTCTCAAGTGCTGGTTCGGGGAGTGGGAGCTGTCCTACGAGCTGATCAAGCTTGCCTTCGACAAGACGGTGGATTCGCTCGGAAAGGTCAGCCTTTCCTACATGAACGCGATGCTCAAGCGCTGGTACGAAGCGGGGTTTGCCACCCCCGAGGACGTTGCGCAAAAGGACAGGAAAGCAGACGGCGAGAGCCTTGCAGGGTACGGGGACAGCGACGAGTTCTTTGCCGCCGCGCTCGAAGCGGGCTTTCGATCTTAATGCCAATTGTAAAACTGCGTTTTACAAGCGGATCGACAGATAATAAAGGAGAACTGCGGTATGACCGTCATGGAAGCCTTGCAGGAAAAGGACAAACAGCGCGCCCGCGCGGAAGCGGAAGCGGCGGAAAAGACCGCGCGGCTTTGCGAACGCATTCCCGCGCTGGCGGAATTGGATAAAACGCTCGCCTCGCACGGACCCGCCATGGTCGCGGCGGCGATCGGCGGGAACCAAGCCGCCATTGCCGAGCTGGAACAGGAGAATCTGCGCTTGCAGGAGAAACGCAAAGCGCTCTTGCTTGAACACGGCTTGCGCCCCGACGAGGACGCGCCCGTCTACGACTGCGCCGACTGCCGCGACACCGGCTACAAGGGGTTACAGCTTTGCGGCTGCGTGCGGAAACGGCTTGCCGTCGCCGCCTACACCGAGTCGGGCTTGGGCAAGGGACTTTCCGGGAAAACGTTCGACAACTTCTCGCTTTCGTACTATCGTGGCGAGGACAGGACGCACATGGAAACGGTGCTTTCCATCTGTAAAAAGTACGCGCAGAGCTTCACCCCCGACGCGCAGTCTTTGTTGTTCATGGGCAAAACGGGGCTGGGCAAAACGCATTTGTCCGCCGCGATCGCGTATGAGGCGGCAAAAAAGGGCTGCAACGTGCTGTACGAGACCTCCCAGAAGCTGTTCGACACCTACGAGGCGGCGCGATTCGGACGGGATACCGAGGGCAGGGCGGAACGGTACGAGAACTGCGGGCTGTTGATCATCGACGATCTCGGCGCGGAATGCACCGGGAACTACACCTCCGCGATGTTTTTCAACCTCCTGAACATCCGCTTGCTGAACGGAAGACCGATGATCATCAGCACCAACCTGAACCGCCCGCAGCTGGAGAAGACCTACGGCGAACGCACCCTCTCCCGCTTGCTCGGCGAGTTCCGCGTCCTGCTGTTCAAGGGCGAGGACGTCCGCATGCAGAATCTGAAACGGTAGGCGTGTTTTCAATTGGGCTTTAAGGGGAACTTTTTGAAAAAAGTTCCCCTTAAAAATCCCCCAAAAACTTTGATTTCCGACGGACACTTGTCCGTCGGTGAGAAAAGAAAAGGAATGTTCTGCTGACATCTTTTCTTCCCGATCAGACGAACGTTCCAAAGAGGCTTTTCTCTTTCTTCCGCCAAGCCATGCGGCTTGGCGGCGCTTAAAGTTTTGGTAGGGGTTTGGGGGAGACTTTTACAAAAGTCTCCCCCATAAAAAACAATAAAACGAAAAGGACAAAAGACGATGAAAGAAGTGCAATTGTATACGGACGGTGCGTGCAGCGGGAACCCGGGCGCAGGCGGGTACGGTGCGATTTTGGTTTACGGCGGCACGGAAAAGGAATTGCAGGGCGGCGAGGGAAGCACGACCAACAACCGCATGGAGCTGATGGCGGCGATCGTCGGGCTGGAAGCGTTGAAGGAGCCGTGCAAGGTGCTTTTGACGAGTGATTCCAAGTATCTGGTGGACGCGGTGGAGAAAAAATGGCTGTACGGCTGGCAGAAGCACGGCTGGAAAAAAGCGGACGGCAAGCCCGCTTTGAATGTGGATTTGTGGAAGCGTCTGCAAGTACAGCTGGACCGTCATACCGTAACGCTGCAATGGATCAAGGGACACGCGGGGCATCCGTATAACGAGCGCTGTGACG
>CAYPYA010000097.1:0-2089 GCA_964414775.1 uncultured Ruminococcus sp.
CGTCCAGTCCGTACCGTCCCGAAAACGTATCGATCATGGAATCGACGGTCATGTACACCGTCGAGCAAGCCTGCCAGAAGGTCTCATACAGGATGACGGAGGGCGTTTTCTCACGCGGATACACCTTAAAATCCCGCACGCCGTAGACCGTTCCGTTCTCCTCGGTATGGGCAAACTGCACGTTTTCCAAAAGGATCTCCTGCCCGTCGCGTTCGACGAGAATATCCGGTTCGTAAGCGCCGTTGCTGAGGATCTGATAGGACAGATCGGGGAAGCAGCGGATGGTCTTGCCGTTGATCTCGCGGATGATGTCCCCCTCCTGCAAGCCGAACTGTCCGCTGACGTTGCCCTCCGTAAGCAGTGAGACCTGCGTACTGGCGATGCCCGCGCTTGTCGAGACCAGCACCAGCATGATCACGAACGCCAGAAACACGTTCATGAACGGTCCTGCCAGTACGATGAGCATCCGTTTCCACAGCCTGACCTCGTTGATCGCCTTGCGTCCGATGCAGGCGGCGACCGTTTCGGGGCTGTCGTCCTCGCCCGGCTCGCCCACCATACGGACATAGCCGCCGATCGGGAGCGCACGCAGGGAAAAGGTGTTGACGCGCCCCTGCCAGCTTTTGATCTTGGACCCCATGCCGACGGAAAATTCGATGATCGCAACGCCGCTTGCGCGGGCGACCAGATAATGCCCCAATTCATGGATGGTGATCAGCAAGCCGAACACCAGCAGGGTAACGAGAATGGTAAGAATGACGCTCACGGCTGTTTCTTCCTTTCAAAGCATCCGAAAACAGGTTTTCAGAAGGAACGAACGAACGCGCGGGAGGCGCGGTCGGTATCCAGGATCGTTTGCAGGTCGGGACGTTCGACAAACGGCGTTTGCTCCGTCGCGCTTATGACCGCGTCGAACAGCTTCGTATAGCCGATCTCCCCGCGTAAGAACCGCCAGACGGCTTCCTCGTTCGCGCCGTTCATGGCGGCGGGGAGGTTTCCGCCCCGCGTGATCGCCTGTCTTGCCAGCGCAAGCAGCGGGAAGGTCTCCGCATCCGGTCGGTAAAAGCTGAGCTTGCCGATCGAAAACAGATCCAATTCCGCGCACGGGGACGAAAAACGTTCGGGATAGGTCAGCGCATACTGGATGCAAAGCCGCATATCGGGCACGCCCATTTGCGCCAGAACGGCGTTGTCCTCCATTTCGACCATGGAATGGATCACGCTTTCGCGCTGGATGACCACCTCGACCTGCTCCGGCTTGACCCCGAACAGGTGAACGGCTTCGATCAGCTCCAAGCCCTTATTCATCAGAGTGGAGCTGTCCACCGTGATCTTTTTCCCCATGCTCCAGTTGGGGTGGCGCAATGCGTCCTCGGGGCGCACCTGCTCCAGAAACGCGCGGTCCTTCCCGAAGAACGGTCCGCCCGAACCGGTCAGCAGGATCTTTTTCGGCTTTCCGCCGGCTTGCAGGCATTGGAAGATCGCGGAATGCTCGCTGTCCACGGGCAGGATGCGAACGCCGTGCCGCTTAGCGGACTGCATGACAAGTTCGCCGCCCGCGACCAGCGTTTCCTTATTCGCAAGCGCGATATCCTTTCCCGCGTCGATGGCGGCAAGCGTGGGGAGCAGCCCCAGCATACCGCTCAGCGCGTTGACCACCGTTTGAGAAGCATCCTGCGAAACAAGCTCGCAAAGCGATCCTTCCCCCGTGACCACCCGCACGGGCAGGTCTGCCACGCGGGTCTTGAACGACGCATAGTGTTCTTTTCCGATATACACGGTCTGCGGGCGGAAGGCGCGGCATTGGGCTTCCAACTCCTGTTCCCGCGTTCCCGCGGCAAGGGAGGTGACTTGGATGCCGTGGGCACGCGCAACGTCCAGCGTTTGCGTGCCGATCGAGCCGGTCGAGCCGAGCAGACAGATGGATGTTACCATAAATAACTCCCCGCCCCGCTGAACCAAATGATATTCATCGCGACAGCGACCGCAAGGGTGCTGTCAAACCGATCCAGCACGCCGCCGTGACCGGGGAACAGCTTTCCGTAATCCTTGACGTCGAAACGGCGTTTCACCACCGATGCGAACAGGT
>CAYPYA010000098.1:0-3125 GCA_964414775.1 uncultured Ruminococcus sp.
TAGGTGATATCCTCGGCACAGCAGACCATGATATGTCTGCCGACCGCAAAGGACGCGTCGAACGGGTTGTTTCCGCGCGCGACCATCCCCTTGAACCGAACCGTCTTTCCGTTGTACTTCTCCATGTCCTCGGACAGGTCGCGGAACCACTCGGCGTAATCCTCGTCCTTGATCTCAATGACCGGCGCGTCGATGTCAAACGGGAGCGGGTCTTCGATCTCGTCGTACTCGATGCGCCCGTCCCGATACTCATACGCGATCGTGGTGCGGCGGCTGACGGCACGCACCAGCTGATGCAGCTCCATCACATCCTGCTGTTCGGAAACGCGGTTGAACATCACCATTTCACAGCTTTGCAGCTTATCCACCGTCTGGGTACGCATATTGGCGTTATACGTCATGATGCTCGAAGCGTCGGCAAACATCATTTCCTGATATACGTACCAGTTTTCCGGAAGATGTGAATAAAACACGTCCAGCATCCACATTCCGTTGTATTCCACCAGTACCATTTTCGGGTGATGCTTCTTTTCCCAGCCGGACAGCAGCTCCGCCGTCAGATCGCCCGGCTCCTCCACCGTCTCGATCACAACGTTCGGATGTGCAAACGAACTCGGATCGTATTCCTCGATCCCCTCCTCACAGCAGATCAGAAGCAACGGCTCGCCGGTATTGAATTCCTTGTCCTCCAGCGTTTCCTGGATGCACCTGGTCTTTCCCGCCTCCAGAAAGCCGGTAAAAAGATAAACGGGCATTTCCATATGAAGTGTCCCCTCTCATCGTTTATACGCCGAACAGCTGCTGCAGCCGATCCTGCTTCAGATCCGCACCGATCACGCAAAGCCGCCCCGTCACATCCGCGCAGCCGCTTCTCACGTCCGGCTCGCCCGGAACGTAATCAAAGTGCAGCCAGCCGCCGTCCTTGTCGGGAACGATCCCTTTTGCACGCAGTACCGTTCCGTATACGTCGGATTTCAGCAGCTCCTCCAGCATCTGCTCCAGTTCGTCCTTGGCAAACTTCTTTGCCGTCTCCACGCCCCAGCTGACGAACACATCGTCCGCGTGATGATGGTGATGATGCTCTCCGCAGCAGCAGGTCTCGTCATGCTCATGTTCATGATGATGCTCATGTTCATGTTCGTGTTCATGTTCATGGTCGTGGTCGTGGTCGTGGTCGTGATCATGTTCATGTTCGTGGTCATGGTCATGATGATGCCCGTGCTCCTCGTCGGTTTCCGAAAGCAGTTTTTCGAGCGCTTCCTCCATCGTGTTTTTCTTCTCCATGACCGCAAGGATCTGTTCGCCGCTCAGCTCGTCCCACGGGGTGGTCACCAGCGACGCATGCGGGTTCTTTTCGCGGATCAGCTCCACGCAGCGCGCCAGCTTGTCCTCGGAAAGCCTGTCGGTATGGCTCAGGATCACGGTGCCGGCGTGTTCGATCTGATCGTTGAAGAATTCGCCGAAGTTCTTCATATACATTTTGCATTTATTCGCGTCCACGACCGTCGTAAAGCCGTTCAGCAGAACGTCCTCGCTTTGCACCTGACGCACCGCGCGGATCACGTCGCTCAGTTTTCCGACGCCGGACGGCTCGATCAGGATCCGATCCGGATGGAACTGTTCCAGAACCTGTCCGAGCGATTTGGTAAAATCCCCGACCAGACTGCAGCAGATGCAGCCGGAATTCATCTCCGTGATCTGTACGCCCGCGTCCTTCAAAAAACCGCCGTCGATCCCGATCTCTCCGAATTCGTTCTCGATCAGAACCAGCTGTTCTCCCGCGTACGCTTCATGGATCAGCTTTTTGATCAGCGTGGTTTTGCCCGCGCCGAGAAAGCCGGAAAAGATATCAATTTTCGTCATAACGACACACTCCTGTTCTTTCTTTACCCAATAGTATATTCCCTTTTTTCGGAAAAGTCAATATCCAAATCACGAAAAACAAAGGGGCGGGAGCAAGACCGACCGAGCTGCAAAAAAACGATTGCATTTTCCGACATTTTGTGATAAGATGTAGAAAACCGAATCGGAAAGAGTACCCATGAACATCCAAAAACAATTTTTCTCGGATTCTCAAAGCGGTGCTGTGTACCGTTACATACTGGAAAACGAGACCCTGCGCGTCGGCATTCTGACGCTCGGCGGCATCATACAGAGCCTTTCTTTTCACGGCAAGGAAACGGTACTCGGCTTTGAGGACGCAAACGGCTATCTGCAAAGCTCCTGCTATTACGGAGCGACCGTCGGACGCTGCTGCGGCAGACGGTACGATCTGTCCGTCGGAAACAAGGTCTTCCCTCTCTCCAAAAACGAAAACGGAGCCGTCCATCTGCACGGCGGCTTTCACGGCTTTGACAGAAAGCTTTGGCAGGTGCAAGCGAAGCAGGACGCGCTGGTGCTTTCCTGTACTTCGCCGGACGGCGAAGAGGGCTATCCCGGAACGCTTTCGGTACAGGTTCGCTATCTGCTGTCGGGAAGCACGCTTTCCATACGGTACGAAGCCGTTTCCGACCGCGATACGGCGGTCAACCTGACCAACCATACTTATTTCAATCTGAACGGCTTGTGCGGGACCGTAAACGATCACACCGTGTGCATCCCGTCCCGTTTTGTCAGCGTGTGCGACGAGCGGCAGGTCCCGACCGGAGCGCATTTCCCCGTAACCGGAACCGTACTGGATCTGCAAACGCCCAAGCGCATCGGGGACTGCCTGAACGATCCGATGCTTTCCTTGTACGGCGGGTTTGATCATACCTACCTCCTGCAAAAGCAGGACGGCGTTTCCCGAGCGGCGCTCGTCAGCGGGAAAGAGATTACCTTGGAGGTATGGACGGATCAGCCCTGCCTGCAATTCTACACCGCCAACGACGCGCACGACGCTCCGATGCGCGCACTTCCCTCCCAATTCCCGCACCGCGCGTTCTGCATCGAAACGCAGAAGGAGCCCTGCTCCATCGGCGTCTGCAAGGCGGGCGTCCGCGATCAGACCGTCACGGAATACCGTTTTCTTGAGCGCCGTTTTCGGCATGAAAAAGAGTAACCTCCGAACAAAACAGATTTATATGGAAGGACTGATCATACATATGGAACTTTACATCATTCGGCACGGCGACCCGGATTACGCC
>CAYPYA010000099.1:0-1679 GCA_964414775.1 uncultured Ruminococcus sp.
AGCGATTTTGCCGATGCTTCTGTGCGGCATATTATGTTCGTTCCCGAGCGCATGTGCAAAGCAGCCGGTCACTCCGAACGGGCAAACGTCCGCAAGCAGCGGCGCACAAAGCGAACAGGTTTCGGAACAACTGCCGCCGCCGGAAGCGGTGGTACTGCTCTATGAAGATTATCTGACCGCCGAGGGCGAGCAGGGCGGGATCGGCTATACATACACCTACTGTTTCGATCGGGACGGAACGGTTTTCAACGCGATCGCGACGATCCGATTTCCCGAAGAGGCCGCCGCCGCGCAGGCTTACCGGAAACTGAGAAAGAGCGAATACCCGAACCTGAACCTGAGCGGAAGCACTTTGACGTTCTCCTTTCCGCGCAAGGAGTGCCCCTATTACGGCATTTCCTACCGCGTGCTGCCCACCTTGTTGGAGGAAACGATCTACACGGTCACGGATGCGCATTTTCCGAAAGAGCCAAAGTCCTGAAACCGTTCCCGCTCCTTTCAAAAACGAAAGAAAATCGAAGGAAAACGAAAGAAAATCCAAAAAAATGAAAAAAAGTACTTGACAAATCCGTTTTCCGTGTTATAATGTACAGGTATTTATGAACAAGTATGTGAAAGGAATTTGGATTGCATATGTCTACAACCATGCTCAAAAAAGAATCCGTTGAGCGCAAATGGTACCTGATCGACGCGGCGGGACTGCCGCTCGGCAAGGTCGCCGTTGCCGCTGCAACGATCCTGAACGGCAAGCATCGTCCGGAATACACGCCCCATGTGGATTGCGGCGATTGCGTTGTCATCATCAACGCCTCCTCGGTCGTTCTGACCGGCAAAAAGCTGGATCAGAAGATCCACTATCACCACACCGGCTACATCGGCGGCATGAAAGCGGTCAAGTACCGCACGCTGATGGCGGAAAAGCCGGAGCTGGCGATGGAGCTTGCCGTCAAGGGAATGCTTCCCAAGAACACCATCGGGGACAACAGTTTTGCCCGTCTGAAGGTCTACGCCGGGGCAGAACATCAACAGGCGGCGCAGAAGCCCACCCCTGTTGAAGTCAAGTAAGGAGGTAACATACGATGACGTACACACCCGCAGTTCCCTATTTCTACGGCACCGGAAGAAGAAAGACCAGCGTCGCGCGCGTTCGCGTGATGGCAGGCACCGGCTCGATCACCGTCAACGGTCAGAAAGCCGAGGAGTATTTCGGGCTTGACACCCTGATGCTCATCATCAACCAGCCGTTTTCCGTCACCGGAACGGAAGGTAAGTTTGACATCGTCTGCACCGTCAAGGGCGGCGGTCTGTCCGGACAGGCAGGCGCGGTTCGCCACGGCGTGGCAAGAGCGCTGCTGCAGGCGGACGACGCGTACCGTTCTCCGCTGAAGAAGGCGGGACTTCTGACCCGTGACCCTCGTATGAAGGAAAGAAAGAAGTACGGCTTGAAGGCTGCACGTCGTGCAAGCCAGTTCTCCAAGCGTTAAGGTTTTTGCGATGGAAAGATCCCTGTATCTCAGATACGGGGATTTTCTCTTTACAAACGAGCCGATTTGTGATAAAATAACATCGGATATTTGCGTGAAACGCAAATATAATGCCGCCGCGCTGACATTGGAATAAGGATGAAAAAGAGCGGCGGTGTGGGAAGGAAAGCACGTTTTGAAACAGAATCCGACGCC
>CAYPYA010000100.1:0-2596 GCA_964414775.1 uncultured Ruminococcus sp.
ACATTGCTGCATATGTGGGAAAAGGCGAAGGAGTTTGTCAAAAAGGCGTTCACGGTGGTGCTGCTGTCCACGCTCATCATCTGGTTTTTACGTTCGTTCGGCACGTCCATGCAAATGGTTTCGCAGGAGGAAAGCCTGCTTGCACATCTTGCAAGCGGTCTTGCTTTTCTGCTTGCGCCGCTGGGCTTTGGGGATTGGCGCTTGGCGGCGGCGCTGTTGAGCGGATTGTCCGCGAAAGAATCGGTGGTCAGCACGCTCGCGGTGTTGCTTTCCGCGACGGAATACGACCTCCCCGAAGCGCTGCTGCGATCGAACATGCTTCCGTCCACCGCGTCCGCACTGTCCTTTCTGGTGTTCTTTCTGCTCTATCTGCCTTGCTTTGCCTCCCTCGGCACCATGGCGCGGGAGCTTGGCAAGCGGCGCTACGCCCTCGCCGCGTTTGCCTATCAACTTACCGTGGCGTGGATCTTGTCCTTTGCCGTGTATCATGTCGCCTTGCTGTTGACGTAAAAAAACAGGGAACGTTTCCGTTCCCCATTGCATCGGATATGGCTATGCTCCCGTTCTTGCGGTCTGCTCCAAAAAGTGCAGGAGCGCATCGCTTTTCAGACAGATATCGTTTTTCGGGTGGTAGACGAGCGTCACGCCGAGCTGTATGCCGTCGGAAAGCATACCGCCTTGCTCGTCAAGCGTGACCGTGATGCGGTAGAGCGGATGCGCGCCGCCGGAAAAAACGACGGAGCGATACGAAGCACCCGTCGCCTGGAGGGTGTTCGTATAGGCTTTTGCGGTTTCGACCAATTGCTTGTACGTCGGAGTTCCGGAAATGCGTATTTCGTAATCCGTGTCCTTCCCGTAGTCCGTCGCATCGTTCGCGCTCCGTTTTTGTCCGTTCGCGGGATAGTTGCGGATACCCTTGCGCAGGACGGCAAACAGATCCGACGGGAACGCCTCCCGCAAAACCTGTCCCAGCTCATACGCCCCCGGCTGCATTTGGATGTCCTCCAAAACCCATTGGAAATGATCGATCACCGTATCTCCCGAAACGATCAGATCGCCCGTTACGCCCGGCAGCTCGTCCGAACCCGCGGTCATGACGTAGCAGCGCGAGGAACGGTCAAAGCGAAAATCCCGAAAGAACAGCCCGCCCTGCTTTGTGTCGTAGGCTTCTTCGATATGCCTGTCCAGCTTTTGCTTGGCAAGGTACGCCGAAACCGGATCGCCGAAAACAAAAGCGTTCGTGAACAGGCAGACGGCAAGCAGACAGACGCCCGACAGGACGAGCACCTTCTTCTTTTTACGGAAGCAGAAGACCGCGCCCTCCGTCAAGGCAAAGACGCACACCGCCATGACCGCCGGCAAAAGCAATTCCCGGGTGTTTTTGCACTCCACGGCGTTCAGAATGAAAACCAGCGGCAGAAAGAACGCCCCGCGCTGCCAGCGTTTGACCGGCAGAAAGCTGCCGACGGCGACGCAGAGCGGGTAGATCGGAAGCATCATCCAAATGCCTGCGCTCCTGCGAAACGAAAGCGCGGAAATGCAGGCGAGGATCCCCAACAGCAGATAGCTCAGGGTCGTGTGTTTTTTCAGATATTCCATTGCGTTCATCGTTACGGCTGTTCCTTTCTCTGTGCAAGGCAAACGGCATTGCAAAAACGCATCGCGTCGGGCGGTTTTTATCGGTTGTACGGATTGGTCAGACGGATCAACAGCTCCGTGTCGTCGTCCTGCGCGGCGCGGTTGTTCTTTTTCTCCCCGCAAAGCGTACAGCGGTGGGTGATCACAAAGCCCTTTTTCGGGTCGGTCTGCACTGCGAACGGCTCCATCGCTCCGCCGCAGTCGCAGGCGCGATCCCCCGGAAACACATCGATGTGCTTGGACCAAAGGCAGTACGGACAATGGTTGCGGGAACTGTAACCGAGCGGGGGGACGCTTTTTCCGCAATGGACGCATTGGAACCCGCTGTCGTTTTTGGTAAATCGCTTGGTGTCCACAAAAAGTTCTCCGTCTTTCGCAAAAATTTACAAAACGTCTTTACTTTTTCATACTGTTCATAGTATAATACAGAAATGTAAAAAATGCAAGAATGGAAGATGAAATTTTGAGCAAGAACAAGAAGAATTCCGCTCCGGCAAACCCGCGCTTGGGAAAAGTCGGAGGGCAGGCGGTCATGGAGGGCGTGATGATGCGCAGTCCGTCGAGTACCGCGATCGCCGTTCGCCGTATGGACGACGATACCATCGTGGTGCGCAAGAAGCCGTCTCAGACCGTTCGCACGAAGTATAAGGTACTGAACCTGCCGATCATCCGCGGCATCGTCAATCTGGTGGAGATGATGATCCTCTCCTTTTCCACGCTGACCGCGTCTACGGAGATGATGGGACTGGACGGACTGGAAACGGAGGAGGCGGGAGAGTCGTCCAAGCTGGATCAATGGCTGGACCGCCATTTCGGGAAGACCATGATGCGGGTCATTTCCGTCATTTCCATGCTGCTCGGCGTTGCATTGGCGCTGGGTCTGTTCGTCGCATTGCCCGCGGGGGTAACAAATCTACTGTTCCCGAACAGCATTGAGGGTACATGGACGATCGAGGTG
>CAYPYA010000101.1:0-4124 GCA_964414775.1 uncultured Ruminococcus sp.
GTGCAGTCCATGAGCCAGGAGATCGACGGCTTGGTGCAGACCTCTTTGAACCTCGGCATCATCCAAACCGAGCAGGACGCGTTCGTTCTGACCTATTCGGTCAGAAGCTCGTCGGAAAAAGAGAAAAACGAGCTGAACGCAAGGCTGCACGCGCTTGCAAAGGCGTTCGGCGGCAGTGCGGATACCGACGGGGAATATCCCGCATGGGAGTACCGCAAGGACTCGCCCTTACGCGAGCATATGATCGCGACGTTTGAACGGCTGTACGGCAGAAAGCCGCGCGTCGAAGCCATTCACGCGGGGCTGGAATGCGGGCTGTTCGCGGGCGGCATTCCGGATCTGGACGCGGTGTCCTACGGACCGGACATGAAGGACATCCACACGGCGCGCGAGTCGCTTTCGGTCGCGTCCGTGGAACGCACCTACCTGTATACCCGTGCGGTGCTGAAAGGTCTGAAAAAGGACTGAAAATCGGATCGCGGGGCTCTGCAAATTCCCGCATGTGCGGGAATGATGCCCCATTTATAAAGTCATCAAAAAACTTTTAAGATATGGATCCCAAAGGACGAAGTCCTTTGGCGGGGTGCGGGGCGGTGCCCCGCGTAGAAATTCTACTTTGTACCCCCCCGAAAATCGGATCGTGGGAAATATTTTCATTTCCCGTCGGAAAGGATCAATACATGGATCGACCTGCAAGCGGCGTTTTGACGGTGGTCGGAACGCCGATCGGCAACATGGGCGACCTGTCTCCCCGCGCGTTGGAAACGCTGAAAAACGCGGATCTGATCGCCGCCGAGGACAGCCGCACGACCGCGCTTTTGCTGGACAAGTACGGCGTAAGCGGTGCGCACATCCTGCCCAACCACAAATTCAACGAGGACGCGGCGGCAAAGCGCATCGTTTCCGAGCTGCAAGGCGGCAAGAACGTCGCGCTGGTGACGGACGCGGGCATGCCCTGTATTTCCGACCCCGGCTACCTGCTGGTCAGCCAAGCGGTGCAGGCGGGGATCACGGTCACGGTCATCCCCGGACCGAGCGCTTGTATCGCGGCGATCGCGGTGTCGGGCTTCAACGCGCTGTCGTTCTCGTTTTACGGCTTCCTGCCGCGCACGGCGGGCGAGATCCGAAAGGTGCTGCGGCGCGTCGGGGGGGAGTATACCCCGCTTTCCGTCTTTTACGAATCCCCCAACCGCATTTTGTCCACCCTGTCGCTGGTGCTTGAGGTGCTGCCCGACGCGTCCGTTTGCGTCTGCAACGACCTGACCAAGCGCTTTGAACGCATTTACCGCGGCAACGCCGCCGAGGTGATCGGGCAATTGCAAGCCAACCCGAACGCCTCCAAGGGGGAATACGTGCTGCTGCTGTACCGGAACGGGGAGGCAAAACGGGAGCAATGCGCCGGGCAAACGCCCGCTTCGCTGCTTGCCGAACGCATGCTGCGGGACGGAGTAAACGCAAAGGACGCGATCGCGTCGCTGGTGGGGGAGCGCGCCGCCGGCAAAAAGGAGCTGTACGACGCTTCCCTGCGGCTGCGGGAGCTGTTCAATCACACATCATAAAAAGGAACTACTATGGACGCAAGCATTTCTGTTTTTCGGCAATTCTTTCCAAACGCGCGCTCGGTGCAGATACAGCCGCTGGGCGACGGGCTGATCAATACCACCTACCGCGCCGATACGGAGAGCGGCTCTTACGTTCTGCAAAGAGTCAATACCAACGTTTTTTCCGATGTGGACGGGCTGATGCAAAACACGGTCCGCGTGACCGACTGGATGCGGGAGAGGCTGGAACGGGAGGGGGTCGACCCGACCAGGCGCGTTGCGGCCTTTTACCCGACTGTCGACGGGAAATGGGTCTGCCGCGACGGGGAAAACGGAGTCTGGCGGTGCAGCCGACTGATCGCAAACGCACACGCGCACACGACGGCGGCAGACGCCGACCTGCTGTACCAAGCGGGGCGCGGGTACGGGGAGTTTCAGCGGCTGACGGACGGCTTTCCGGCGGACAGCCTGTGCGAGGTGCTGCCGGACTTCCACAATACCAGAAAACGCTTCGCGGATTTTCAACAGGCGTTGGAGCAGGACGTCGCCAACCGCCGCAAGGACGCGGAATGGGAGAGCAGATACCTGCTTTCGCAGCAGCCGCTTGCGGGCGCGGTGCTGGACCTGCTGGAGCGCGGGGAGATCCCCACGCGCGTGACGCACAACGACACCAAGCTGTCAAACGTCCTGCTGGACGACCAAACGGGGGAAGCGGTCTGCGTGATCGATCTGGACACGGTGATGAGCGGAACGGTGCTGTACGATTTCGGGGACGCGATCCGCAGCGGCGCGGCTTCGACCCGTGAGGACGACCCGATCACCGAGCATATGCGCTTCCTGCCCGAACGGTATGACGCGTTTCAAAAGGGCTTTCTGGAGCGTTGCGGCGATCTTTTGCTGCCCGCCGAAAAGGAGAATCTGATGCTGGGCGCACGCGTGATCATTTATGAGCAGGCGCTTCGGTTCCTGACGGACTTCCTGAACGGAGACACCTACTACCGAACGGTGTTCGAGGCGCACAACCTGGTTCGCGCACGCACGCAGATCCGATTACTTGCCAAGATAAATGATTTGATTTAGCCACACGATCAAGTTTTTAGAAAGTTATGCGGGGTTTGGGGCGGCGCCCCGATCGTTGTCCCAAAGAGAAAGGATGACCCACCATGCGGCAGGAGACCATTGACATTCTCGGCAGACCCATGCGGACGTATCTGCCCGACGCGCCCGATCGCGCGTACTATCACGGGGAACGCCCCGCCGTTCTGATCTTTCCCGGCGGCGGGTACGAGTTTACGTTCGTCGGAGAGGGCGAGCCCATCGCGCTGCGCTTTGCGTCCCACGGCGTCGCCGCGTTCGTGCTGTCCTATACCTGTACCGACAGCATGCCGAGCGCGTACCCGAACGCGTTGCGGGAGGCGTTCGCCGCCATTCGCCATCTGCGCACGCATGCGCACGAGCTGGGCATCCATCCGCAAAAGATCTTTGTCTGCGGCTTTTCGGCGGGCGGTCATCTTGCCGCCTGTACGGGGACGCTCTGGAACAAGGCGGAAGCCGGGCAATGGGGCGCGGACGGCGAGACATGCAGACCGGACGGGCTGCTGCTGTGCTATCCCGTTCTGCGTTCGACCCCTCCCTGCCACAGCGGGAGCTTCCGGAACTTTTTCGGCGTAAAGCAGCCGGACGAAGAAATGCTGCGGGCGTTCGATATGCCCAAACGCGTGGACCGTCAAACGCCGCGTACCTTCCTTTGGGCGACCGCGTCGGACGATGCCGTCCCGGTGTGCGGCGCGCTGGAATTCGCCGGGGCGCTGTCGGAAAAAGGCGTTCCGTTCGAGCTGCATGTCTGGGAGAACGGCCGTCACGGGCTTTGCTTAGGCGACCAGAGCACCGAGCCGTTCCCGTTTTGCAGTCCGCACCCGTCGGGCATATGGGTGGAGCAGGCGTTACGGTTTGTCTATGCGGACGCAAACGCGTCCGAGGCGGGGTAGGCCCGAAAAAATTTTGAAAAAATCGAAAAAAGTTTCGAAAAAGCCCGTTTTTTTAATGCCGAGTTAAGATTCATGTGTATAATAAAAGACGTCCGGAAGAATGATATATTCTGCGGATGTCTGATATGGTCCACGCAGGCTTCCCCCTTTGTCGGCGTGTGTACCTCCCTAAAGACGAAAAAAGTGTGTGCCCCCTACACACTTTTTTCATTTTTTTATGACCATTCCTTTCTTGTGTGGGCATCGTTTGAAAGAGTTATCTTTCAAACTTTTATTTTTTTAGAAAAATTTTAAAAAAGGGGTGTACAAAACCGAAAACTTGTGGTACAATAAAAGATGAAAAAAACATTATTTTTTCATCTTTGAGAAGTTTTTGCCTTGCCGGTCAAACTGCGACCGACATTCGCCTGCGGCGAACCGCCAAAAACTTCCGTGTTAAACAAAATTTAGAATGATAAATTTTTAATACTTTGCACAGAAGAACAGAAAACTTTGAACGCCTGTTACAGGCAGATCATCGGGGGGAGAGCATCGTGCGTTCGGTACGGGAATTACAGGAAGCATTACAAACGAAACGCTTGTCGGTCGAAGAGCT
>CAYPYA010000102.1:0-4679 GCA_964414775.1 uncultured Ruminococcus sp.
CGCTCAAAACTTTTATTTCTTTATTATTGCCAAGCCATGCGGCTTGGCGATTCAGACGAAAAAAGTGCTTTTGGAAGGCTTGCCGCAATCGGAAAGAAAAAGGCGGTAAGATCTTTTTTTGTTTTTCTCACCGACGGACAAGTGTCCGTCGGCGTTGAAAGTTTTTGGAGGGATTTTTAAGGGGACCTTTTTTCAAAAAGGTCCCCTTAAATAAATGTCAAATGTCACAGCTCCAGCAGAACCGACTGGTAGGGCTGCAAATGCAGGGCGTTTCCGTCGAGCTTCACGTTCGGCAGGGAGGACTGCAGCACCGCTTTGGGCGTGGAGGGGAGCTTGACCGTGCGCACCTTGTCCGAGAACGAGCAAATCACGGCAAGCGTTCGGTCTCCCGTGCGGGTGTAGGCGATCAGGCGTTTGTATCTTTGCAGGATCGGGGCGAACGTCCCCTCGCGCAGGGTGGCGCCGTAGGGCTCGCCGCCGCGCAGGCGGATCATGTCCTTGTAGAAAGAAAGCACGCTGTCCGGGTCGGACTGCTCCCGCTTTGCGTTGACCGTGGCGTAGGACGGATGCACCATCATCCAGGGCTTCACGCCGCTTTTGCAGAACCCGCCGTTTTCGCTGCCGTCCCACGGGAACGGAACGCGCGCGTTGTCGCGGGAGTACCTCGCCACCTTGCGCATCGCTTCTGCGGGGGACAGCCCGTCCGCGAGCGCGGTCTTGTAGTGGTTGCGGGTGGAGATGTCGTCGATCTGATCGATGGAAGTAAAGCCCGGATTGGTCATGCCGAGCTCCTGCCCCTGATAGATGAACGGCAGTCCGCGCAGATAGAAGAACATCTGCCCAAGAGCTTTCTGTACCGACGGGGAATGATCCTTTTCGGGAATGAACTTCTGGCAGGCGCGCGGGTAGTCGTGGTTTTCCAGAAAGACCGCGCCGTACCCCACCTTCTGCGTTTCCAATTGGGACGCGTACAGCGTGTCACGCCAGCTTTTGAAGTCCCATTCATAGGAGTCCTTGCAGGTGTGCCAACCGCGTCCGTAGCTGTACGGCTCGGAATAGGAAAAGTCGAACATGGTCGAAAAGTAACCGTTTTCCCCGATGTATTCCCCCAACTGCTCGTTCGGAACGCCCGCCGCCTCCGCCACCGTCACGCAGGGGTAGCGGTCAAACGTCTGCTCGCGCAGCTCGGTCAGAAACGCTCCGATGCCCGCGATGTTGCGCGCGTAGGAGAAGCAGTCCACCATGCCGTCGGGGTCACGCGAAACGCCGCTCGGAAGCCCTTGTTGCTTCTTGATGTGTACGATCGCGTCGATGCGGAAGCCGCCCAGCCCCTTGTCAAGCCAGAAGCGGATCATCTCGTAAATGCGCTTGCGCAGCTTCGGGTTCTCCCAGTTGAGGTCGGGCTGCTTTTTGGAGAACAGGTGCAGGTAGTAGCGGTCGCCGCCGACGTTCTCCCAAGCCGAACCGCCGAACATGGAACGCCAGTTGTTCGGTGCGCCGCAGGCGGACTCACGGAAGTAAAAATATCCCGCCTCCTCGCTGTCCGGCTCGCGCAGCGCCTTCCGAAACCACGGATGCTCGTCGGAGCAATGGTTGATCACCAGATCCATCAGAATCTTGATGTCCCGCCGATCCGCTTCCCGAATCAGCGTTTCCATGTCCTGCATATTGCCAAACAAAGGGTCGATGTCCTGATAATCGGAAATGTCGTACCCGCCGTCGTCCATCGGGGAACGGTAAACGGGGGAGATCCAGAGCAGCCCGATGCCGAGCTGCTGTAAGTAGTCCAGCTTTTGCGTGATGCCCTGTAAGTCCCCGACGCCGTCTCCGTTGGCGTCAAAGAACGAACGGGGATAGATCTGATAGGCGACGCGGTTTTTCCACCAATTGCGATCGATGCTCATTGCGTTTGGTCCTTTCGTTTGCTTTTGTAGGTATTGTAGCACAGTTGCTCGGAAATTGCAACAAAGTTTTCGGAAGGGCGTCCGTTTTGCGTTTGGTTATGCGAATTTTACATAACCGGTATATAAAAAGGGTGAAAAAACCTTTTTTGGAAAACAAATTCTCTTGACAAGCGAAACCGAATATAGTATACTGTACGCAGGAAGAAAAATTATGTCGAACGGCGGCGAGAAACATTGGGTTGCTCATGGCCTTTTTTCACGTCGTGACGGATCGGCAAAAAGGCAAAAGTCTGAAAACATTCATATCAGTTGCAGGAGGATAGGTGTATGGCACTTACCAAGGAGCAGATCGCAAGCAAAACGGAGGAGCTGAAGGCATTCATCGAGGCGCATAAGGATATCGACGGACCGTTGATGCCCATCATGCAGCACGCGCAGGAATCGTTCAGCTACCTGTCCATGGAGACGATGACGCTGATCGCGGATTCGCTGGGCATTCCGGTCTCGGACGTGTACGGCGTTGCGACCTTCTACGCGCAGTTCTCTTTGAAGCCGAAGGGGGATTACGTCATCAGCGTTTGCCAGGGGACTGCTTGCTACGTCAAGGGCGCTGCCGCCGTGCTGGACGAGGTCAAGAGTCAGCTCGGGATCGAAGCGGGCGAGACTACGCCGGACGGAAAATTCTCGATCCAGGACACGCGCTGCTTAGGCTGCTGCGGTCTTGCACCGGTCATGGTCGTAAACGGCGACGTGTACGGCAGACTGGTCCCCGCCGACATCAAGGGCATTCTCGAGAAGTATTGAGCTTTAGTGAAATTAAGTGAATCTAAGAAGGAAAGGTTTTTTTCAAGATGAATTTTGAAGAACTTACCCGCATTCGCGAAGAGGGACAGGACAACGCGAAGATGCGCGTTGCGACCGGTCTGCCCGGCACAGGCGTGCATCACGTCATGGTCTGCGGCGGTACGGGCTGTACCTCGTCCGGCAGCCATCAGCTTTGTGAATTGTTCGCTTCCGAAGCCGCCCGCTTGGGCATTTCCGATCAGGTCAAGGTGGTAAAGACCGGCTGCTTCGGTCTGTGCGCGCTCGGCCCGATCGTGATCGTGTACCCCGAGGGTACGTTTTACAGTCAGGTGCAGGCAAAGGACGTTCCCGAGATCGCGGAAAGCCATCTGCTCGGCGGAAAGCCGGTCGAGCGGCTGGTGTATGAGGACATCGGAGATCTGAAATTGCCCGAGGGACATTCCCCGACGCTGTACGACACCACGTTCTATCATAAACAGATGCGTCTGGCTCTGCGTAACTGCGGACGCATCAACCCCGAGGACATCAACGAGTACATCGCGGTGGACGGCTACGCGGCGCTGGCAAAGGTGCTGACAAATATGACGCCGGATGAGGTCATCCAGACCGTTCTGGATTCCGGCTTGCGCGGCAGAGGCGGCGCGGGCTTCCCGACCGGCAGAAAGTGGATGTTCGCCAAAGCGCCCGCTCCCAAGAAATACGTGGTCTGCAACGCCGACGAGGGCGACCCCGGCGCGTTCATGGACCGTTCCATCCTCGAGGGCGACCCGCATTCCGTTCTGGAAGCGATGGCGATCGCGGGCTATGCGATCGGCGCGGACGAGGGCTACATTTACGTTCGTGCGGAGTACCCGATCGCGGTCGAGCGTCTGACCATCGCCATCAATCAGGCGCGTAAGGTCGGTCTGCTCGGCAAGAACATTCTCGGAACAGGCTTCAACTTCGATATCCAGCTGCGTCTCGGCGCGGGCGCGTTTGTCTGCGGCGAGGAAACGGCATTGCTGACCTCCATCGAGGGCAATCGCGGCGAGCCGCGTCCCCGTCCGCCGTTCCCCGCGGTCAAGGGTCTGTTCGGCAAGCCGACGGTCATCAACAACGTGGAGACCTATGCCAACATCTGCCAGATCATCCTCAACGGCGCGGATTGGTTCAAGAAGGTCGGAACGCAAGGCTCGACCGGAACCAAGGTGTTCGCACTCGGCGGTAAGATCAAGCATACGGGCCTGGTGGAGGTCCCCATGGGAACCACCATGCGCGAGATCATTTACGATATCGGCGGCGGCATCCCCGGCGGCAAGAAGTTCAAAGCCGCACAGACGGGCGGTCCGTCCGGCGGCTGTATCCCCGCGATCAATCTGGATACCCCGGTGGACTACGATTCGCTCAAGGCGATCGGCTCGATGATGGGTTCGGGCGGAATGATCATTCTCGACGAGGACACCTGCATGGTGGACATCTCGAAATTCTATCTCGAATTCACGGCGGACGAGTCGTGCGGAAAATGCACGCCTTGCCGTATCGGTACCAAACGCTTGCTCGAACTCTTGGATAAGATCATCGCAGGTAACGGTACGCTCGAAGACATCGACAAAATGGAAGAATTGTGCCAGTATATCAAATCCGCATCTCTTTGTGGCCTGGGACAAACTGCACCGAACCCCGTTTTGTCCACCTTGCGTTACTTCCGTGACGAATATATTGCGCACGTTGTAGATAAGAAATGCCCTGCAGGTGTCTGCAAGAACTTGCTTACATATCGCATCGTGGAAGACAAGTGCAAAGGCTGTACCTTGTGCTCTCGTAAGTGCCCTGTCGGCGCAATCAGCGGTACCGTTAAAAATCCGCACGTCATCGATCCTGCGAAGTGCGTGAAGTGCGGCGTTTGCCAAGCAAGCTGTAAGTTTGGCGCGATCGTGAAAGAATAAGAGAGGAGTTTGCCACAATGGATATGGTTTCTGTAAAAATCAACGG
>CAYPYA010000103.1:0-3717 GCA_964414775.1 uncultured Ruminococcus sp.
TGAGCGCACACCGCGCCGAGCAGCAGCAGACCTACGTCCCCGAGCCGCTTGCACGTTCCGAATACAAAACGAGAAAGATCTACATCGATTTCATGCTGCAGGACGCGGGCTGGGTCGAGGGCAAGGATTGGCTGAACGGGGCGAAGCTTTGCGGGATGTCAAATAAGAGCGAGGTGTGCTATGCCGATCATGTCCTTTTCGGCGACGACGGCAAGCCCCTGGCGGTTTTGGAGGTCAGGCGCACCTGTACGGATGTTTCCGAGGGTCGGAAACAGGCAAGGCTTTATGCCGACCTTTTGGAGAAACAATATGGCCGCCGCCCCGTCATCTTCCTTTCCGACGGCTTTGAAACACGCATCCTTGACGGCAGATACGCTCCCGAACGCCGTGTTTCGTCGGTGTATTCCAAGCGCGACCTGCAAAGGCTTTTCGACCTGCACGCGGTGCGGACCGACCTTGAAAACGTTACGGTGGACAAAACCATCGCGGGGCGGTACTACCAGGAGGGCGCGGTCAAGGCGGTCTGCGAGACGTTCGGAAGGAAGGAACGCCGCAAGGCGCTGCTCGTGATGGCGGCGGGCTCCGGCAAGACGAGAACGGTCATTGCGCTGTGCAAGGTCTTGCTCGAACGCGGATGGGTGAAGAATATTCTGTTCCTTGCCGATCGGAATTCTCTGGTCACGCAGGCGAAGCGTTCCTTTGCCGATCTGCTTTCCGACCTTTCGGCGGTCAACCTCTGCGAGGATAAGGGGAATTCTGACGCGCGCTGCGTCTTCTCCACCTATCAGACGATGATGGACTGCATCGATACGGTCAAGGACGAAAACGGCCGTAAACGGTTCACGGTCGGTCACTTCGATCTTGTGATCGTGGACGAGGCACACCGCTCTGTTTACAACCGATACAAGGATATGTTTTGTTATTTCGACGCTTTGCTGGTGGGGCTTACCGCCGCGCCCAAGGACGAGATCGATCGGGACACATACGGGATATTCGAGCTTGAAAACGGCGTTCCGACGTATAGTTATGCGCTTGCGCAGGCGGTGAAGGACGGATTCCTTGTGGACTTTACGTCGGTGGAGAGCAAGCTGAAATTCGTTGAGCAGGGGATCGCGTATGACGAGCTGTCCGACGCGGACAGGGAAGCCTACGAAAACGGAAAACTTCCCGAACGGATGGATTCTTCCGCACTCCGTGAATGGATATGCAGCGACGGCACCATCCGCAAAGTGCTGCACATTCTGATGCAGGACGGCTTGCGCATCGAAGGCGGCAAAAAGCTCGGCAAGACCATCCTGTTTGCCAAGGATCATGAGCACGCCGAAAGGATACATGAAATTTTCTGCGAGGAATATCCGCATCTGCCCGGCTACACCAAGGTCATCGACAACTTTACGGCACATGCGCAGATCGCGATCGACGACTTTTCCGACCCGAAGAAGCTTCCGCAGATCGCGATCTCGGTCGACGTGCTGGATACGGGCATCGACGTTCCCGAGGTGCTGAACCTTGTGTTCTTCAAAAGGGTGATGAGCAAGGCGAAGTTCCGCCAGATGATCGGACGCGGCACGCGCCGCTGTGACGGGCTGATGGACGGGAAGGACAAGGACAGGTTCTATATTTTCGATTTCTGCGGGAACTTCGAGTTTTTCCGCATGAACGTCGGAAAGCCTGCCGACGGGGAGCCTGCCTTGCAGGGCAAGATCTTTTGCCTGAAAGCGCAGCTCGTATGCAAACTGCAGGACCCTGCCTGCCAGACCGAAGAGCTGATCGCCTTCCGCAAGCGCCTTGTGGACGATCTGGTGCGCAAGGTATGTGAACTGAACAAAGAAAGCTTTGCGGTTCGCCGGCATTTGCGGTATGTGGAGCAGTATGCAAACCCCGACCGCTACGGTGCGCTGACGTATGAGGAAACGCTTCTCATGGCGCAGGAGCTTGCTCCTCTGATCACGCCCGACGGGGACGACGTGTCCGCGGTCCGCTTTGACGCTTTGCTGTACGGGCTCGAACTTGCACACCTGACGGGAGAGGACGATCCCCGCGCCCGTACCGACCTTTACCAAAAGGTCGGCGGCATTGCAAAAATCGCAAACGTTCCCGAGATCACGGCGCAGTCCGCGCTGATCGATCGCATCCTGCAAACGGATCACCTTGCAAACGCGGACATAAGCGAGCTTGAACGCATCCGCGAGCGTCTTCGCGGTCTGATGAAATATCTGCCGCATCCTATTGCAATGTGAATGCTTGTGTGGTAAAATGTGGGACAAAAGCACGTTTAAGGAAAAACATTCATGACGGAAACAGTTACCGCTTCGGTTTTACCGAAGGGCTTGGCATTTGTGAAAAAGAACGCCGTAATGTGCATTGCGTTTGCGGCGGCGGTCATTACCGCTTTCCTTGTCCCGATCGATAAGGAATACATCGGCTATTTCGATTACAAGACCCTGACCTGCCTGTTCTGCGTTTTGGCGGTCGTATGCGCGTTGAAGAACATCAACTTTTTCTATATGCTGGCGCGCAAGGTCGTCAGGCTTTTCAAAACGGCAAGAATGAGCGTTCTCGCATTGGTGTACATCACCTTTATCGGCTCTATGCTGATCGCCAACGATATGGCGCTGCTGACGTTTTTGCCGTTGGGATATTTCGTTCTGACGACGACCGGGAAGCAAAAGTATATGGCGTTCACGTTCATCATGCAAAACATTGCCGCCAATTTAGGCGGCATGCTTACGCCCTTCGGCAACCCGCAAAATCTGTATCTGTATTCGAAATTTGACATCCCGACGTTAGAGTTTATGAGGATCATGGCGCCGCCGTTCGTTCTGTCGGTCTTGCTGATCACGCTGTGCTGTGTCATGTTTGTTAAGTCCGAGCCGCTTTACCTTGACGACGAGAGGATCATACTCGATCCAAAGAAAACCGTTTTGTATCTGGCTCTTTTCGCGCTTTCGATCGTCATCGTTTTCCGCACGATCCCGTATTGGATCGGGCTGATCGTGATCCCTGCCGTTTTGCTGATTGCCGACCGAAAAGCGTTGAAGACGGTGGATTACGGTCTGCTGTTGACGTTTGTCTTTTTCTTTGTTTTTGCCGGTAATATGGCGAGAATAGACGCGGTCAGGGAGCTGCTTTCCATGCTGCTGGGGAAAAACACATTGCTGTTCAGCGTGATCTCCTGTCAGTTCATCAGCAACGTTCCGTCCGCCATCCTGCTTTCGCAGTTTACGGAAAATTACGCGGACCTGTTGGTGGGGGTCAATATCGGCGGCGTCGGGACGCTGATCGCTTCCCTGGCGAGCCTGATCACGTTCCGGGAATACACCAAACACGATCCCGGCAGAACCAAGCACTATATCGGAATGTTTTTATCCTATAACTTCGCGTTTCTGATCCTTCTGACCGCGTTTATGTTTGTGTTAAAGCTGTTCTGATCGGCCCTTCAAAAATCCGATGCGTTTATTGTGCCGCCGCATCGGATTTGTTCTTTTGCATAAAAATAGTACTTGACAAACGGGTTTGCATATGTTAAACTGAAACTGGAATCGGGGACGACACCCATTGCAAAAAACGAAATTCCAAGCCATTTACAAAGGGGATGACACCCATCGAAAAAAACATCAGAGTTGTAGATGAACAGGGAAATGAGCTTGAAGCGACCTACCCGAAACGGGCGAAAGGTCTTGTAAAAAACGGCAGGGCGCGCTTCATAGACGAACA
>CAYPYA010000104.1:0-5971 GCA_964414775.1 uncultured Ruminococcus sp.
TTATTCATTTGCAACCCGCGGGATATAAGGTTCACTATAATATAGCAGGGGAACCATTTTATAAACACTTCAAATTTTCGGATTATAAAAGTAAAAGCGAAACACTTGACGCTGCAAGAAAATACCGTAACGAAGTCGCAATACCTAATCGAGAACGTAAGATAAAAGAAATGATAAAGAAAACAAGAGATGTTGAGTTTGAGCGAGGATTGAGGGATAAACTTAAAGCAGGTGAATACGATGAGATAATATCAATACTGAACAAGTATGGAATTTGTATTCAATTAAACAAGCCAAATTGAATTTCTAAAATTGTTTTTTCGTAAGTTGAGCGAGCATCGGATTTTAATGCCAAATCCAAACAAGCCGAAAAGAAAATCGAGTGTTCATAACGTGAGATTCGTTATGAACACTCGATATGGTGGAGAATACAGGGCTCGAACCTGTGACCCACTGCTTGTAAGGCAGTTGCTCTCCCAGCTGAGCTAACCCTCCGAACAACGGAAACTATCATAGCACATTTCGTTCGGCTTGTCAAGTAGGGAACGCGTTTTTCCCGTTTTATTTTTTTAGCGAATTATCAAAGGAACTTCCGCAGTCGGACGGCGGCAGCGTTTCGTCTGAGAAAAGCGGAAATTCGGATGAGAATGTACGTTATTTTTGGTTCATCACAATAATTGGTGTGTCCCCTCGGCAAGTGGGATGGAAAAAAGCGGATATAGGCAAAAAAGAAGTCAAGATTTTTTGTAAAATGTGCGTTTCCCTTGACAAGCGCGGGCTTGGTGTGTTATGATAAAGGAAGAAATTACCGAAATAAAGGATCGTTGCTTATGCTCCTTGCGCTTGTTCTGCTTCTCTCCGCGGGGATCTCCGTCGGGGCTTGTATCTGCATAAATGTGCAGAATCTGCTTGTGATCCCGTTGTTTCTGCTGTTCTGGGCGGTCGCGGCGGTCTTGACGGTCGCTTTGTATCTGCTGTTTGTGTATCTGCTCTCGCTGTTCATCGACCCGTCCCCGGAAAAACAAAAGAAGCATCCGGTGATGATGTTCTTCCTGCGGATCACCCTGCGTGCGGTCTGTTTGGGCGGTCGCGCCCATTTGCACAAGGTCGGGTTCGAGAACCTGCCGGATCAGCCGTTTTTGGTGGTTTCCAACCACCTTTCCATGCTGGACCCGGTGGTGACGGTCGCGGCGATGCCGGGTCGGGACCTTTGCTTCATCGCCAAGCCCGAGATCCTGCATTTCCCGCTGATCGGACGGGTCGCACGCTGCTGCAACTTCCTTGTCATCGACCGCGGCAATGCGCGCAACGCCATCCGCACGGTCAACCAAGCCGCTTCGCTTTTGAAAAACGGCGTTTGCAGCGTCGGCGTGTACCCCGAGGGGACGCGCAACCGCAAGCACGAGCAGCCTTTGCTTCCGTTCCATGACGGCGTGCTGATGGTCGCGCAGAAAGCGAACGCTCCGATCGTCGTGCTTGCCTTGGAGGGGACGGAAACCATTTGCCCGCATTTCCCGCTTCACCGTTCCGACGTGACGCTGACGGTCTGCGAGGTGCTGTCCGGCGAACAGGTCTCGTCCATGCGCACTTCCGAGCTGAGCGCACACGTCCGCGAAAGTTTATTACAAATCGTTAAATAAAGAAAAGGATGGATGTTTTGATGAAACGACTGCTTATGTTCTCATTGCCGCTGCTGCTGGCGGGCTGTATGCTTTCCGCCTGTACGGGGGAGGGCGCGACCGATGCTTCCTCCAACCCTGTTTCTTCGCAAGCGGCTTCCTCGGAGGAAAGCGCTGCTTTGGAAAGCACCTCCCAAACGCCGAGCGAGGCGGTCATGTCCTACGAGATCCCGGACAATTTCAACGATGCTTATACCGACACCTTCGGCGTGACCGATCTGAAGGAAATGCAGATCGAGTGCAAGCAGGACGTGTACAACATCCGCTACAACTACGGGGACGGAGCGTCCTATCTGACCAGCCTCGTGCGCAAGCGCTGGGGCGTATGGATGCTCGGAACGATGGAATACACCGGTGCGGACGGGAAGAAGGCTACGATCATTACGCCGTCTACCGACTATGAATGGGTGCTGAACTGCGGTCCGACGCCGAGCAGTATGACGTTCCGCGGCGGAAACCACGGAGACTATGTGAAAGGCTCCGAATGGGATGCGTCGAACACCGCTCACACCAACGACCACCTGATCGACATGACCTTCTACGACGCGCAGACGGGCGAGAAGGTGGAGCTGGAGCAGGGCGAAACGAAAACCGTGCAGGGGCTTCGCGTCGTGATCCACACCAACATCTACGACGGGGAATACAAGCCGGAAAACGTTCTGGTCAGCGTGGAGAAGATCTACCTGTTCAACGGCGAGGACGTGCTGCTGGATTCCTATCTGAACATCGTCAAGAACACCTATTTCACCTACACCTATTCCTGCATGATGCCCATTTCCAAGCAGTACGGCAACTGCGTCAAATTCTACAACGACGACGGGACCGAAACGCTTGTCAAGACCCCGCTGTCCAGCACCAAGGGCGGGTTTGCCGATAAGAACAAGGCGTGCAAGGTGGAGCTGTGGGGCGAGAATCAGCCTGCCTACCACATGACGGTCACGATCCACAACCCGAAGGATCAGTTCTATCATTCTTCCCTGTACGCGCGTCTTTGGAACATCAACGCCTCGCAGAACAAGCTGTACTTCTCCATGTTCTCGGGCAACCCCGATCCGGTGCGCAAGGGAACGTCCTGGAATTTCAAAAACAGCTGGAGCTTCTCCTATCAGCCGGATTTCGTTTCTCCCGAGACGGCTGACGTATCGCTCGGCTACTGAGCATGAAAAAAACAAGATCGGATTTTCCGCTCCTGCCCGAAGTGCATCGGGCAGGCGGTGCGCTGACGGACGGCGCGCTGCTGTTGGAGGGCGGTTCGTTTCGGGGGATCTATACCGCGGGCGTGTGCGACGTATTGATGGAGCGGGGGATCCATTTCCGCTGTGTGGCGGGCGTGTCCGCGGGCGCGCTGAACGGGCTGAACGTCCTGACAAGGCAGGTCGGTCGGTTTGCAAGCCTTTGCCTGCTGCACCGTGACGATCGGCGGTATACGGGCATCGGCGCCATTCCCGGAAACGCGGGGCTGATGGGCTTCCGCTTCCTGTTTCAGGATATGGAGAAGGTGTACCCGATCCGGGATATGCTGCTTGCGGACAAGCAGCGCCGCTTCGTTCCGGTCGCAACGGATTGCGAGACGGGCAAGGCCGCCTATCTGGAATGCGACAATACGAAGGACATGATGTTTGCCAGCTGCGCTTCGTCCAGCCTGGCGTTCGTTTCGCGGATCGTGAAGCTGAACGGAAAAAAGCTGTTGGACGGCGGGTATTCCGTCAGCCTGCCGTTGGACTGGGCGATCGGGCAGGGGTATCGGAAGCGGGTGGCGATCCTGACGCGGGAGATACGTTTTCGCAAGGACGCCGTCAAGCCGAAAACGCTGAAGCTTTTGCGTCGGTTTTATCGGCGGTATCCGTCGTTCTGCGAGGCAGTGGAAAACGTTCCGAACGAGTACGCCGCGACAAGGGAAAAGCTGGAAGAGCAGATGCGAAGCGGAGAGACCTTCGTCATTGCGCCGCAAGCGCCCGTGGAGATCTCCTCGATGGAGAAAGACACGGACAAGCTGTACGAGCTGTACGTGCGCGGCAGGACCGACGGGGAAAACGCCCTGCCCGCTTTGCAAGCGTATCTGGAACAGGCGTAATATGATTTTTGAAAAACGTCCCTAAAAACAAAAAAATGCCGCCCGGTCGGTCAAGCCATCGTGTTTGATCGGTCGGGCGAACCTTTTGGCGAAGCACCCGTCGGGAAAAGGCGGGTGCTTTTTCTTTTACGTTTACGCAGACGTTTGGTTCCTTTTCTTTTTCAATGTGCGCAGGAACGACGAGAGCAGGACCGCGCCGCCGCACAGCAGCAGGCAAAGGTAGAAGGAGATGCCGCGTGAAAGCAGCTCCACGCAAGCCGTATCCGAGATCAGATGCTTGAACCCGTCCAGAAACAGGTAGTCCGTCACCCCGACCGAGCCGGGAACGGGGATCGCCTGTGCGCCGAGCAGTACGTACCCCTGTACGATCAGGACGGGGAACGCGTCCGAAAGCGATCCGCCGACCGCCAAAAAGACGCAGACCGTCACCCCGACGTTGCAAAGACGCTGCAACAGGTTCAGCAGCAGTACCCAAGCGACGGTCGCTTTGCCGTTTCGGAACGCTTGGATGCAGGAACGGTATTCCTCCGCCATGCGGTGTAAGGATTCCTGCTTTTGCTCGATGTTCTTGACCAGATGCAGCTTGTGCAGCAGCTTTAACCCCCAGCCCGCCAGCTTCAGAATGATCTTTTCCTTCAGCACCAAAAGCAACAGCCCCGCCACAAACATCGATTGCACGAAAAAGCCCGACAGGATCAGAAGCTTGGAGGTGAAGGAAAAATGCAGAAACAGACCGGGGTTCAAAAGAAAGCAGAGCAGTCCGATGACAAGCACCGCCACCGTGTAGAGCATGACGTTGACCAGCAGGCACATGGTCGTCACCGCCGCGGGGATGCCGTCGCGGATCATCAGCACGGCGCTCGCGGGCTGCCCGCCGGTCGCGGACGGGGTGATCGCCGAAAAGTACACGTCCGCCGAAGAATAGATCAGATTGCGGCGGATCGAGCGTTTGTGCCCGAAAAAGGACTCCAGATGCCGCAGACTCAACCCTTCGAAAAACACAAAGCCCAGCATGCAAAGCACCGCCGCGGCAAGCCAAAAGGGGGACGCGTTTTGCAAAAGCGCAAGCATGCGTTCCGCCGAGAAGTCGTCCGAGCCGGACATGACCGTATACAGCGTCAGCGCCACCAACACCAGAAACAGCAGCAGCCAAAGCAGACGGGTATGGCGGGCGGGCTTCTTTTGTGTCATGTGTGTCGTTTCTCCAATCGTCTGTTTATTGCTTCGAAGAGCCGTCCGGTACGCAAGCGTTTGGACAGGAACAGGCCAAGCTCCGCCAGCGCGATGCCCGCAAAGATATCCGCAACGACGTGCTGTTTGACCATTACGGTGGAAAGGCATACCGTCAGCGCGAACACAAGGCAGAAGATGCGGTAGCCGTTCGGGACTTTTTTGCAGATCGTCGAGCCGCGAAAGACCATCCAGCTTTCCAGACAATGGATCGACGGGAACAGGTTGTCGGGACTGTCGATATCGAAGATCAGCCTGGTCAGTCGGTCTGCAAGCGTCTCCACCGGAAAATCGGCGGGGCGTGCGCTCATCACCGTCGGCAGACATAAAAAGATCACCAGACAGAAGCTCTTGGCGATCAGATCCCCGGAAAACACGCGGTAGCAGACCTCGCGGCTTTCGCGGGCAACGACGACATAGCCGATCGCCCAAAAGGCGTAGGACAGCACATAGATGAACATCATGGCGGGAACAAACGGGATGTTCTCGTCGATAAAGGGAATGGAGAGGTCGTAATGCACACGGCCTTTGTTCAGCAGCCGCGCGCCGTCATAGACCAGCTGGTTGAACAGCACCAGACTGGCAAGCGGGATCACGCCGTACCACGGCAGCGGGAAGCGAATCTTTTTTTGCATGACCAAGCTCCGTTATGTTTTCAGGGTTTCCATGTTACTTATTATATATGCTTCGGCTGTTTTTGTCAAGGGCGCAAGCGGGATTTTTGCAAGGGCGGGGAAACAGCAAATGATATGTTCATCGGGCATGAAAAAACAGCTCAACGGGCTTGTAAAAAACACATCCCGCAGGGCTGCTTTTTGATACAGAAACGGTTCGGAGGGGCGTAAAAAAGAGGAAGTCCGCCGAACGGCACACTCTTTTTTGAAGTTTCGAGGAGTTCGGAGGGGCGCAAAAGGGGGGATCCGATGATCGGCGCAGCCTTTTTTGAAGTGGGAAAGCGGTTCGGAGGGGCGCAAATGGGGGAGAGTCT
>CAYPYA010000105.1:0-7867 GCA_964414775.1 uncultured Ruminococcus sp.
TATGAAAAGGGGCTGGAGCTGACGGTGGAGAATATCCGCAAGCAGAGCCGCTTCCATCCGCGCTGCGGAACGTCGTTCATGTTCGTCATGGTGCTGCTGTCCATTCTGATTTCCATCGTGTTCATCCCGAACGTGTGGGGCTGGTGGCGTATTTTGCTGAAGATCGGACTGCTTCCGCTTTGCGTCGGCTTGGGGTATGAGTTCATCCGTTACGCCGGCAAGCATGACAATGCCGTGACGCGCGCCTTGTCCGCGCCCGGTCTTTGGATGCAGAGGATCACCACGCGCGAGCCGGACGATTCCATGATCGAGGTCGCCATCGTTTCCGTCAAATCCGCCCTGCATGAGGAATTTCCCGATTTTGAAATTCCGTACGAGGAGGACTATCTGAAGCGGAAAGAGGAACAACAGAAGCAGGAGGAGCAGACGGATGCTGCTGAGGGAATACAGAACGAGAATTCGTGACATCCTGACGGAGATGAATCCGGAGGAGGCTTCCTCCATCACCGATCTGCTGCTGTGCGCGGCGCTGGAAACGGATCGCGGCGCAATGCTTGCCCACTTGGACGAAGAGGTCAGCGACGAGGCGGAGGAGTTTTGCGGAAGCGCGATCCGCGACCTTTCCTACGGCAAGCCGATCCAATATGTGTTGGGCTCCTGCTGCTTTTACGGGCAGGAGATCGCCGTCGGACCGGGCTGCTTCATCCCGCGCTGCGATACGGAGCTTTGCGTGGAAACGGCGCTGAAGCTGTTGAAGCCGGGCGACCTGTTTGCGGATCTGTGCAGCGGGAGCGGCTGTATCGCCAAGGCGATCGCCGCGAACCGACCGGATTGCAGCGGGTACGCGCTGGAGCTGTCACATAAGGCGCTGGCGTACACCCTGCGGAATCTGGACGGGCATCCGAACGTTTCCGTCCGCCGCTTTGACGCGCTGGACGAGGAGGATTACGCCGCGTTATCCATTCAGGTGGGACGACCGTTCGATCTGCTGGTCTCCAACCCGCCGTATATCCCGACGGATACCATCCAGCTGCTGTCCACCGAGGTGCATTATGAGCCGGAGAGCGCGCTCGACGGCGGGGAGGACGGTCTGCGCTATTACCGCGCGATCACCGCGTATGCGCCGCTTTTGCTGAAGGAGGACGGCTGTCTGCTGTTTGAGATCGGCTACGATCAGGCGGAGGACGTCTCCCGTATTCTGGAACAGGCGGGTTACCATGTCGCCGTTTTGAAGGATTACGCAAAAAATGATCGGGTCGTTTTGGCAAAAAGAGGTTGACAATTGAAAAAATCTGTACTATTATTATATAACCGGGTACAGATTTTTTTATTTTTGCAGCCTTGACGGAAAGGGGGAACGCACAGGATGAAACGAATCGAGTCACGCAGCAATCCGCTGATCGTGCGTGTCGGAAAGCTTGCTTTGCGCAAATATCGCGAGCAGGAAAGACGGTTCTTTTTTGAGGGCGCACACCTGCTGGAGGAATATCTCCGCTTCGGAAACCGCCCGCAAACCGTTTTTGTTCTGGATGGCGCGGAAAAAACCTATGCGTCCTTGCTGGAACGCGTTCCGTCGGAGGCGCTTTGCTCCGTTCCCGCGTCGGTGTATGCCAAGCTGTCCGCCGAGCAGTCGCCGCAGGGGCTGTTGACCGTTTCGGACTATCTCCCTACGGTCAGACAGGTTTCAAAGGAATGTGAAACGGCGGGAAAGGTACTGCTTTTGCAGTCTGTTCGGGATAACGGCAACGTCGGAACGGTGATCCGCACCGCCGCCGCGCTCGGCTGGTCGGTCGTGCTTTCGTCCGATTGTGCGGATATTTACGCGCCGAAGACCGTCCGTGCGACGATGGGAACGCTGTTTGCCCGCGAGGTGTTTCTCTGCGACGATCCGATCTCCTATGTGCGTTCGTTCCGCGCATCCAACCGTCCGGTGCTTGCCGCCGCGCTGGGGGAGACCAATCGGCTGTTGGGTTCGTTTCCGTTGGAGCAAAACGGCTGTGTCGTGATCGGAAACGAGGGGCAGGGCGTGTCGGAAGACCTGCTTGCCGCCTGCGACGGCGCATTGCTGATCCCCATGACGGCAAACGCGGAGAGCCTGAACGCCTCGGTCGCCGCCGCGCTTGTGATGTGGGAGGGCGCAAAGGAGCACTTACGCAAAGCAAAGGAGGGCTCGTCATGACGGAACAAAACGAAAACGCGGATGAACTGTACGCGATCTGGTTACAATTGGCTTGCGGCATCTGCAACCGCGTGTACCGAACGCTGTTTACCCGCTTTTCCTCCTGCCGTGAAATTTATGAATGCGAGCAGTTTTCTTTCCTGAACGGCACATATGAATGCGAACGTTCCCTGCGCAATAAGGAGCTGACCGAAGCGTATGAATTGCAAAAACGCTGCCGCGGACTGCAAATCGGCATTCTGACCTACTACGATCCCCGCTATCCGGATCGTCTGCGTCTGATCGACGCGCCGCCCGCCGTTTTGTACTATATCGGCAATCTGCGCGATCTGAACGCGATGGTAGGCGTCGGTGTGGTCGGAACGCGCAAATGCAGCGAATACGGTTCCCGCGTTGCGGACGATTTCGCGTTTGATCTGACCATGTGCGGCGCGACCGTCATCAGCGGGCTTGCACAGGGCATCGACACCTGTGCGCATCGCGGCGCCGTCCGTGCGCGCGGCTATACCGTCGCGGTACTCGGAACGGCGATCAACGAGATCTACCCTCCCTGCAATACGGCGGCGTTCCATACGCTTTACGAACGCGGGCTTGTCATCAGCGAGATGTATCCCGGCTGCAAGAGCTACCGTTCGTCCTTCCCGAACCGAAACCGCTTGATCAGCGGACTGGCGGAAGCGGTGCTGATCGTGGAAGCGGGAGAGAAAAGCGGTGCGCTGATCACCGCGCGGCACGCGATCCGACAGAATAAGCTCCTGTACGCCATTCCCGGTGCGCTGGGAGACACGGCGGCGGGAACGAATCAGCTCATCAAGGACGGCGTGAAAGCCGCGACGAATGCGCTGGATATCCTTTCGGAGCTTGCCATGTCGCATCCTACCGCCATCCATCCCGAAAACATTCTCGCCACCCCGCGTATCTACGCTTACGGAAACGGCGCGTACCGCAGTCGGGAATCCGCCTATGAGACGCTGCCCGTCAAGCCGAAAAAGCCCGCTCCCGTTCGATCGCCGGAGGAAAAGCGTCCGACCGTTCCGGAGCAGACGGCTTCGGAACGTATTTGCGATGCGCTTGCCGACGGGATTTTGTCCTCGGACGAGCTGGCGCAAAAGACCGGTCTTTCAATCGATGTTCTGCTCGGGACGCTCACGGAGCTGGAAATACTCGGCAAGGTGCGTTCTCTGGCGGGCAACCGCTATAAACAAATCAAATCCAAATAAGGAGTAACAAACGTCCTATGAATACATTGGTTATCGTAGAGTCCCCGCCGAAAGCAAACACCATCAAGGGCTTTCTCGGAAAAGGGTATAAGGTCAAGGCGTCCAAGGGTCATGTGCGGGATCTTCCGAAAAGTAAGCTCGGCATCGACGTCGAGCATGATTTTGAACCGCAATATATCAATATCCGCGGCAAGGGCGACCTGATCAACGAGCTTCGCAGGGAAGCGAAAGCGGCGGATCGCGTTCTGCTGGCGACGGACCCTGATCGCGAGGGGGAAGCCATCAGCTGGCATTTGGCGGCGGTCCTGAAGCTGGATCCCGCGAAAACCAAACGCATCACATTCAATGAAGTCACCAAATCGGTGGTGCGCGAAGCGATCAAGTCGCCGCGCGACATCGATATGAATATGGTCAATTCCCAGCAGACGCGGCGTATTTTGGACCGTCTGGTCGGTTATAAGATCAGCCCGTTCCTTTGGAAAAAGATCAAGAACGGACTGTCCGCCGGACGCGTGCAGTCGGTCGCCACCCGCCTTTTGGTGGAGCGGGAGGAGGAGATTCGCGCGTTTGTCGCCGAGGAATACTGGCTTATCGGCGCACAGCTGCAAACCGAAGACGGGGAAACCTTTACGGCAAAGTATTTCGGAAACGAGCAGGGAAAACAGGAACTGCATACCGAGGAGGACGTCAAACGCGTCCTTGCTTCCATGTCGGATACGTTCGTCGTTTCCGGCATCCGCAAAGCGGTCAAGCACCGTAAGCCTCAGCCGCCGTTCGTGACCTCCACCCTGCAGCAGGACGCGAACCGCCGTCTCGGCTTCCAGTCCTCACGTACCATGATGATCGCGCAGGAGCTGTACGAGGGCGTGAGCATCGGGGAAAAGAGCACCCACGGTCTGATCACCTATATGCGTACCGACTCTCTGCGCATTTCGGAGGAAGCGCGTGCCGCGGCGAAGGCTGTCATCCTGTCCCGCTTCGGGGAAGCGTACTATCCCGCCACACCCAACCTGTATAAAATGCGCAAGAACGCGCAGGACGCGCACGAAGCCATCCGTCCCGCCGATCCCTCGATCCTGCCCGAGCAGGTCAAGGATAAGCTGTCCCCCGATCAGTATAAGCTGTATAAGCTGATCTGGGACCGTTTCATGGCGAGTCAGATGGCGCCCGCCGCGTTCGATACCGTCGCCGCAGAGCTTCGTTCGGGTGACAGCGTGTTCCATGCGAACGGAAACACCGTGAAGTTCCGCGGGTATCTGGCGATCTATAACGGCGACGAGGACGAGGAGGATAAGGAAGCGGAGGATCTGCTCCCCGCTTTGCGGGAGGGGCAGCAGCTTCAACCGCTGTCCGTAACACCGGAACAAAAATTCACACAGCCGCCCGCACGCTATAACGAGGGCTCTCTGGTCCGCGTGCTGGAGGAAAAGGGGATCGGACGTCCGTCTACCTATGCCGCGACGATCACGACCATCGTTTCGCGCGGCTATGTGTCCAGAGAGGGCAAATCCCTGGTCCCGACCGATCTCGGCTTCGTCACCACCGATCTGATGAAAAAGACGTTTTCCAATATCGTGGACTATAATTTCACGGCGGAAATGGAACAGGACCTTGACCGTATAGAGACCGGGAACGAGGATTATCTGAATGTGCTGCGCAAATTCTATGCGGATTTTGCCGTACAGCTTGAGCATGCGGAAAAAACGCTCGGCGGCGAACGCATCGCCCTGCCGCATGTGGAATTGGATATGATCTGCGAAAAATGCGGAGCGCGGATGATCGAACGGGAGGGGAGATTCGGAAAATTTGCCGCCTGCCCGAACTATCCGAAGTGTAAAAACACCAAACGGATCGTTTCCAAGGAGGAAGAAGAGGAGACCGCCAAACAGCCGGAGATCGTCGCGGATGATCCCTGTCCCGTGTGCGGCGGGGAAATGATCGCCCGCAAAGGCGCATACGGAATGTTCTTCGCCTGCCGCAACTACCCGACCTGTAAGGGTACGACGCCGTACTACCGCGACAGCGGCATCGCTTGTCCGGAATGCGGCAAACGCGTACTGATCAAGCAGACGCGTAAGCACAAGACCTATTATTGCTGCGAAAATTATCCGCAATGCTCGTTCTCCTCCTGGGATATCCCGACCGGAGAGAAATGCCCGAACTGCGGTGCGCCGCTGCTGCGCAGGAAGGGCAAGGAAGCGGTTTACTGCAAGGCGGGCTGCGACCGCGGTAAGCAAAAAACGCAGAAGGAAAGGAAGCGGGAATCGTGAGGGAACAGATCTTGCCCGTAACGCTGTTGGAAGAACGGATCGGGTATACGTTCCGCAATCAGGCGCTGTTAATGGAAGCGCTGACGCATTCTTCCTACTGTAATGAAAACAGACAGCGCGGTCCGGAATGTAACGAGCGTCTGGAATTTCTGGGGGACTCGATCCTTTCCGTCATCACCGCCGAGTATCTGTTTTCCGCGTTTCCGGGCGAGGACGAGGGCTTTCTGACCAAGACGCGTGCGGCTTTGGTTTGTGAGTCTACGCTTGCCGTGCTTGCTTCGGAGCTGGAGCTGGGCGATTTCATGTCGTTCGGTCACGGCGAGATCGTTTCCGGCGGTGGGAAAAAACGTAAAAGCATCCTTGCGGATGCGTTTGAAGCGTTGCTTGCCGCGATGTATCTGGACAGCGGAATGGAGCAGGTGCGTTCGTTTCTTCTTCCGCGTCTGAAACGTATGCTGGAGATCGTCTCCAAAAAAGGGAGCGAGGATTATAAATCCCGTTTGCAGCAGATCGTACAGCAGACGCCGGAGGAAAAATTGTTCTATCAGGAGCTTGGCGAGGAGGGACCGCCGCATGAGCGCGTGTTCCACTTTGCCGTGTATCTGAATTCCAATCTGCTCGGTTCGGGACAGGGGCATACCAAGCGGGAAGCGGAACAGGAAGCCGCGAAGCAGGCGTTGATCCTGCTCGGCGAATTGAATGAAGAAACACCGTAATATCCCGTTTTTCGTCCCGTTTGCCGGCTGTCCGAACCGCTGTACGTTTTGTCAGCAGGAAAAGATCACGGGAACGAACGCCGATGCGTTTGCGGAATCGGAAGCGGCTTGCTTTGATCGGATGATGCAAAGCTGCGAAGGCATTTCGGATACCGAAAATCAGATCGCGTTCTTCGGCGGGAGCTTTACGGCTCTGCCGCGTAAGCGGATGTGTGCGCTGTTGGAGCGCGCGTCCTACTGGATCGAACGCGGGCTCGCCGTAAGCGTTCGGATCTCCACAAGACCCGACTGCATCGACCGTGAGGTCCTTTCGATCCTGAAAGCCTACCGCGTAACGGATGTGGAATTGGGCGTACAGAGTACGGACGATGCGGTTTTGCTTGCCTGTCGGCGCGGACATACGGCGGAAGATTCCCGCCGCGCCGCCGCGCTGTTACGGGAGGAAGGCTTTCGGTTTACGGGGCAGATGATGATCGGTCTGCCGCGTTCGCGTCCGGAAACGGAATACAGGACGGCAAAGGAGCTTTGCGCCATGGGCGCGGTGGAAGCACGCATCTATCCGACCGTCGTGTTTGCGGGGACGGAGCTGTACGAGCAGACGCTTGCGGGAGCTTATCACCCCCTGACGGATACCGAAGCGGCGGAGCGCATCGCTCCGTGCTTGGACGTGTTTTCAAAAAACGGGGTGAAGCTGTTGAAGATCGGCTTGCAGTCCTCGGAAGAGGTCAGGGACGCGCCGTTCGGTGCGCGGGACGGCTCGATCGCCGAACTTGCATACGGCGTTTTGTATGCCGATCGGCTGATCGCGGAAGCGGGGAAGTGCGCGGCGGGAAAGAACCTTCGCGTTTCCGTATCTCCGCGCGACCTGTCCAAATGGACGGGACACGGCGGATTCGCCCTGAAGCGCGTCAAACAGGCGCTGTCCGCTTCATCCGTACAGGTCCGACCGGACGCGTCGGTTCTTGAAAACCGTTATCAATTTGCGATCATAGAGAAAAATGCCGGACGCTGAAGCGTTCGGACAGGATGGAAAGAGGAATCGTTCCGTCCGGAAGATTTGCGGCTTGCGCGTCAGGCAACGCATCACTTCCTTGTAAGCAAGAAAGGCATGGTCATTACATATGCGATTGAATGCTGTGGAAATGCAGGGGTTCAAATCCTTCCCCGATAAAACGAAAATCGTTTTCGAGCGCGGCGTGACGGCGGTCATCGGCCCGAACGGAAGCGGCAAATCCAATATTTCGGACGCCGTTCGCTGGGTGCTGGGCGAGATGAGTATGAAGAGCCTGCGCGGCTCGAAAATGGACGATGTGATCTTCAACGGAACGCCGACGCGTCCTGCGTCCAACTGCGCTTCCGTATCGCTGTATATCGATTCGGGCGAGGAGTACCGCGCCGCGCATCAGCTTGTCATGCAGCCGGAGGAGGAACAGGATACCGACGAGAAGCCCCGCCTGTCGGATGCGCCCGAGACCGTCATCA
>CAYPYA010000106.1:0-20744 GCA_964414775.1 uncultured Ruminococcus sp.
TACCCCGTTCCGTGCAGCGGCGTGTACAGCAAATGTAGTGCGTCGCCGTGCTGCTTCACCAGCTCCGGCGCAAGGGAGCAGCCCATGACGGCGGAAAGGAACGCTTCGTCCGTTTCGCTTCCGAGCAGTCGGATGCTTCCGTTTTGTACGGCTTCGTCAAAATCGGCAAGCGGGACGGAAAAGCAATCCACCTTCGCGGCAAACGCGGAAACGGAAGCGGCGTGCTCCGGCGGAAGCTGTGCGCCGTCCTCCCAATAGACCTTATAGCCGTTATACGCCTTCGTGTTGTGCGACGCCGTGATGTTGATGCCCGCGATGCAATGCAGGTGCAGAATGGAAAACGACAGCTCCGGTGTGGGGCGTATGCCGTCGAACAGATAGACCCTGATCCCCGCTTCGGCAAGGACGCAGGCGGCGGTTTTGGCAAAGCACTCGGACCGGTTGCGGCTGTCATAGGCGATCGCGACTCCGCGCTGTGCGCCGCCGGACTGCAGGATCAGATCCGCAAGTCCCTTTGTGGTCTGCGCGACCGTGTAAACGTTCATATGCGAAGGACCGACGTCCATCGTGCTGCGCAGCCCCGCCGTGCCGAACTGCATCGGAACGGCAAAGTGCGACAGGATGGCGTCCTCGTCCCCGCGCATCGCCTCCAATGCGTCCCGCTCTTCTCCCGCCGGCAGGTGGGAAAGCCAGTTTTCGTAAATCTGTTGGATTTCGTTTGTCAGACCGCTCATGAATCGAATGTCCCTTTCCCTTATCAAATATCAAATATCAATTTGTCGATTGTCAGCTGTCCGCCGCCGATTGTCAGGCCTGATCGGCGGAAAGGCTTTGGATGGCTTCGCGCAGCGCATGTGCCAGCTGATCCGGGCAGGAGGTGTTCTTGCCGCCGCAGCGTGTGCCCTCCACGCGCGCGATGATGTCCTCCGCTTTCATGCCCTCGCACAGCGCCGCCACCCCTTTCAGGTTGCCGTTGCAGCCGCCCTCGTAGGACAGGTCGGTGACGGTGTGCTGTTCGTCCATGTGAAAATGCAGACGGCGGGAGCAGGTTCCTTTGCATTGATAGGTGAATTCCATATGTTTTCTTTCCTTTTATATTATATATTGTTTTTTCCTTTCTATTATAGCAGATTCTTCCGCAATGTAAAGCCTTTTTTTGCATTTTTCTCATTTTCTGCGGGATCGAACGGAAAAGGAACGTCTCGGGAGAAAAAAGGCGTTTTTTTCTGCATTTTTTTGAAAAAAGTGCTTGACAAGCATTTCCTTTTATGATAAAATGAACTTTGCTTGGTGTGCGATGAAGCGGTAGATTGCTGCTTGCGAAGAAAAGCGAAAGCAGGGAACTTCCGCAGAGTAGGTCCGAAGATCGGGCGCAGAATACGGCATTTTTTTAGGGCAGATCGTGAAACGCCCGGAACGGTGTCCGTGCTTCCTGCCACTGAAACAACCATTACATTTAGGAGGCAAAACCATGGCAAAAGAAAGAATCAGAATCAGACTCAAGTCCTACGATCATACCTTGATCGATCAGGCGGCGGAAAAGATCGTCGAAACGGCGAAGAGAAACGGCGCGTCCGTTTCCGGCCCGATCCCGCTCCCGACCGACCGCGAGATCGTTACCATCCTGCGCGCGGTACACAAGTACAAGGACAGCCGCGAGCAGTTTGAGTACCGTACGCACAAGAGACTGATCGACATCATCAAACCGTCCAAGGCTTGCGTGGACGCGATGATGAACATTGATCTCCCTGCCGGCGTTGATTTCAGCGTCGAACTGTAACAGCCAAAATAAGGTCATGTTGATCCGCTTGCGGGTCAACCAATAACCAAGGAGGAATACAATTTTATGAAAAAAGGCATCATTGGCAGAAAGCTGGGTATGACGCAGATCTTCGACGAACACGGCAAAGTGATTCCCGTGACTGTCATCAACGCCGGCCCCTGCACGGTCGTCCAGAAAAAGACGGCTGAAAAAGACGGCTACACCGCGGTTCAGCTCGGTTTCGCCGATCTTCCCGAACGCAAAGCGACCAAACCGATGAAGGGTCACTTCGCGGCACACAAGGTTTCTTTCAAGAAATATCTGAAGGAATTCCGTCTCGATGACATCTCTTCCGTGAACGAGGGAGACACCGTGACCGCCGATACGTTCGCCGTGGGCGAAAAGGTCGACATCACGGGCATCACCAAGGGTCACGGCTTCAGCGGCGTGATCAAGAGATGGAACGCGCACCGTCTGAGAATGACGCACGGCACCGGTCCTGTCCATCGGCAGGTCGGCTCCATGGGCGCAAACAGCGATCCGTCCCGCGTGTTCAAGAATAAGCACATGGCAGGTCAGTACGGTCATGAACAGGTCACGATGCTCAATCTGGAGATCATCCAAATTGACGCGGACAACAACCTGATCGCCGTGAAAGGCGCTGTCCCCGGCCCGAAGGGCGGCATTGTGTTCGTTCGCGACACCGTGAAGTAAGCGGAAGGAGGATTCATAGAAATGCCGACACTTAACGTAGTGAATATGGAAGGCAGTGCCTGCGGCACGATCGAGCTTTCCGACAAGATCTTTGCAGCGGAGATCAACGAAACCGCTGTTCATTCCGTTGTCAGAGCGCATCTGCTGAATTGCCGTCAGGGCACGCAGTCCGCGCTGACGAGAAGCGAGGTTTCCGGCGGCGGTAAAAAGCCGTGGAAGCAGAAAGGCACGGGACATGCAAGACAGGGCTCGACCAGAGCGCCTCAATGGACGCACGGCGGCGTTGTGTTTGCTCCGAAGCCCCGCTCCTACCGCATCAGCATCAACAAGAAGCTGAAACGGATCGCGCTGTTCTCCGTTCTTTCGTCCAAGGTCGCCGAGGGCGGGCTGATTGTCGTTGACAATATCGCCGCGTCGGAATACAAGACCAAGACGATGGCGAAGTTCCTTGCGGCTGTCGGAGCGACCGGCAAAGCGCTGGTCGTCCTGCCCGAGGTAAACGAGACGGTCGTGAAATCCATGGCGAACATTCCGGGCGTTGCAACCGCTCCGGTGAACGCGATCAACGTGTATGACATTCTGAAGTACGGCAAGCTTGTCATTGCGAAGGATGCGGTAACCAAGATCGAGGAGGTTTACGCAGAATGAAAACGGCATACGATGTGATTCTGAAACCGGTCATCACCGAAGCGTCGATCGCAAATGCCCAACAGAAGAAGTACACGTTCCGCGTGGCGAATGATTCCAACAAGATTGAAATCAAGAACGCGGTCGAGGAGATCTTCGGCGTGCAGGTCGAAAAGGTGACCACGATCAATATGAAACGTAAGCCCAGAAGAATGGGGTATCATTACGGCTATACGAGCAAATGGAAGAAAGCGATCGTCAAGCTGACGGAAGAGTCCAAAACGATCGAGTTCTTCGACAGCTTGATGTAAGAAAGGAGTAAACGGAAATGGCAGTTAAAACGTATCGTCCTACTACTCCGTCACTCAGAAATATGGCGACTCCCTCGTTTGAGGAGATCACCAAGAAGAAACCGGAGAAAAGCCTGCTGGGCGTTCTGAAGCACAAGGCGGGCCGCAACAACACCGGAAAGATCACCGTCCGTCATCAGGGCGGCGGCAATAAGACCAAGTACAGGATCGTCGATTTCAAGGGAGCGTACAGCGAGGGCGGCAAGACCGTCACCGCGATCGAGTACGATCCGAACCGTACCGCGTATCTGGCGCTTTTGCAGGACGAAGCCGGCAAAAAGAGCTATGTGCTGGCTACGGACGGCATTCAGGTCGGCGACGTGCTGTACGCAGGTCCGCAGGCGGACATCAAGCAGGGCAACATCCTTCCGATCTCCGCGATCCCCGTCGGTACGATGATCAACTCCGTTGAGCTGTATCCCGGCAGAGGCGCACAGCTTGTCCGTTCCGCAGGCGCGGCGGCGCAGCTGATGGCGAAGGAAAACGGGATGGCGCAGATCCGTCTCCCCTCCGGCGAGGTTCGTCTGGTCCGTTTGGATTGCAGAGCGACCGTCGGCATCATCGGCAACCTGGAGCATGAGAACGTCAAGATCGGCAAGGCAGGTAAGAAACGTCACATGGGCATCCGTCCGACCGTCAGAGGTTCGGTCATGAACCCTTGCGACCACCCGCACGGCGGCGGCGAGGGCCGCGCACCGATCGGTCACGCAGGCCCGCTGACTCCTTGGGGCAAGCCTGCTCTCGGCTATAAGACGAGAAATAAGAAGGCACGCACCAATAAGTTCATCGTCAAGAGACGGAACGACAGATAAGGAGGATATAAACGATGAGCAGAAGCGTAAAGAAAGGCCCTTTCGTAGAGGCTAAACTGTATAAGCGCGTTTGTGAAATGAATGAAAAGGGCGAAAAAAGAGTCCTGAAAACCTGGTCCCGCTCGTCTACGATCTTCCCTGAGTTCGTCGGACATACGATCGCTGTTTACGATGGCAGAAAGCACATTCCGGTGTATGTCATCGAAGATATGGTCGGCCACAAGCTCGGCGAGTTCGCTCCGACCAGAACCTTTAAGGGACATGCGGGATCGAAAACGTCCAATAACGGCAACTGACCGCAAAGCTGAAAGGAGAAATCAACTATGGAAAATTCCAATCGAGTTGCTAAAGCCTATCTCAAGCAGCTTCGCGTTTCCCCCCGTAAAGTCGGGATCGTTCTCGACGAGATTCGGAATAAGGATGCCGCAACCGCAATGGCGATCCTGCAAAACACCAATAAAATGGTCTGCGAGAGCCTTGAGAAGCTGCTGAAGTCGGCAATGGCGAACGCCGAACACAACTTCGGCATGGATGTCGAGAAGCTGTACGTTGCGGAATGCTTCGTAACCCCCGGCATTCTGAAGAACATGAAGAGAGTCATGCCCCGCGCACAGGGCAGAGCGTTCCGTATCATCAAGCGCACGTCGCACGTTACGATCGCTCTGAAAGAAAGAGACTGAGGAGGACTGAAATGGGACAGAAAGTGAATCCGCACGGACTTCGTGTCGGTGTAATCAAAAATTGGGACTCCCGTTGGTACGTCAAGGAAGAGGACTTCGGTGACACGCTTGTCTCCGACTACAAATTGCGTACGTTCCTGAAAAAGAGACTGGGGCAGGCGGGCGTTCCGCGTATCGAGATCGAGCGCGACAACAGCCGTATCAAGGTGATCATCCACTGCGCGAAGCCGGGCATCATCATCGGCAAGGGCGGCACGGAGATCGAGAAGCTCAAGGGCGTCATCGCCAACTTCCTCAAGACCCCCGCGAACGTTTCCGTCGATGTGAAGGTCGTCGAGGTCAAGAGCCCGGATATGAACGCACAGCTGGTTGCCGAGAACATCGCGGCACAGCTGGAAAAGAGAATTTCGTTCCGCCGTGCGATGAAGCAGTCCATCGGCAGAACCATGAAGCTGGGCGCAAAGGGGATCAAGATCTCCTGCGGCGGCCGTCTCGGCGGCGCGGAGATCGCGAGAACCGAGCATTATCATGAGGGAACCATCCCGCTGCAAACGCTGCGTGCCGATATCGACTACGGCTTTGCCGAAGCGAACACCACCTACGGTAAGATCGGCATTAAGGTTTGGATCTACAAGGGCGAGGTGCTTTCCGAAGTGAAGCGCACCAATGCCCGCGAAGGAGGTAGACGGTAATGTTAATGCCTAAGAGAGTCAAATACAGACGCGTACACAGAGGCAGACTGACCGGACGCGCATACCGCGGCAACAAGATCAGCCACGGCCAGTACGGTCTGGTTGCGCTGGAGCCCGCGTGGATCACCAGCAATCAGATCGAAGCCGCCCGTATCGCTATGACCCGTTATATCAAGCGCGGCGGTAACGTTTGGATCAAGATTTTCCCGGATAAGCCGATCACCGAGAAGCCCGCGGAGACCCGAATGGGTTCCGGTAAAGGCTCGCCCGAATACTGGGTGGCGGTCGTGAAGCCGGGCAGAGTGATGTTTGAAATGGACGGGATCGGAGAGGCAGATGCGCGCGAGGCGATGCGTCTTGCTTCCCACAAGCTGCCGGTCAAATGCAAATTTGCCACGAAAGCTGACCTCGAGAATCAGGAGGCGTAAGAATGGATATCAAAGAAATCAAAGAGCTGTCCGCTTCCGAACTGGAAAAGGCGATCAAGGAGCAAAAGGAAGCACTGTTCAAACTTCGTTTGCAGCACTCCATCAATCAGCTTGACAATCCCATGAAGATCGTGGAGACCCGTAAGACGATCGCACGGATGCTGACCGTTCTCCGCGAGAAGCAACTCGCCGAGAACGCGTAAGGGAAAGGAGTTAGAGCATGGAAGAAAGAGCTTTGAGAAAGACCCGTGTAGGCATCGTCGTCAGCGATAAAATGGAAAAGACCATCGTCGTCGCGATCCGCGATAATGTCAAACACCCTCTTTATAAGAAGATTCTGAAACGGACGGTGCGGTTGAAGGCACATGACGAGAAGAACGAGGCAAAAATCGGTGATACCGTCATGATCATGGAGACCAGACCGCTCTCCAAAGAAAAGAACTGGCGTCTTGTCGAGATCATCGAGAAGGCCAAGTAAGCAGGAGGTACAGAATGTTACAGCAGCAATCCCGTATGAAGGTTGCCGACAACACAGGCGCGAAAGAGCTTATGTGCATCCGCGTACTTGGCGGTACCGGCAGACGGTATGCCGGCGTTGGCGATGTTGTTGTCTGCGCGGTGAAGAAGGCAGCGCCCGGCGGCGTTGTGAAAAAGGGTGAAGTGGTTCGCGCCGTTGTGGTGAGAACGGTTCAGCCTACCAGAAGAGCAGACGGCTCTTACGTTCGCTTCGATGAGAACGCGGCGGTGATTATCAAGGAAGACAAGAATCCCAAAGGGACACGTATTTTTGGGCCGGTTGCAAGAGAACTTCGCGATAACGATTATATGAAGATCCTCTCCCTTGCGCCCGAAGTTGTTTGATGGGAGGATGTACAATGAGTAAAATGCACATCAAGACCGGCGACACCGTCATCGTGATCTCCGGTGAATATGCAAACGGAAAAGAACCCGCGATCGGCAAGGTGATCGGCGTCTCTCCGAAGGAGGGCAAGGTCATGGTCGAAGGCGTTCAGATCGTTTCCAAGCACGTCAAGCCCAAGAGACAGGGCGAGCCGGGCGGTATCATCAAGACCGAGGGCGCGATCTACGCGTCCAAGGTACAGCTTTACTGCTCGAAATGCGGCGCGGGACGCCGTACCAGAGTCAAGACGACCGATAACGGCGAAAAAATCAGAGTCTGCGTCAAATGCGGCGAAGAGCTTTGAGTGAGGAGGTAACACAATGTCAAGATTAGGCGAATATTACAAGAGCGACGTTGCACCTGCCCTCATGGCAAAGTTCAACTACAAAAGCCCGATGCAGATTCCGAAGCTGAACAAGGTCGTGATCAACGTCGGTGCAGGCGAAGCGAAGGAAAATCCCAAGGTGATCGACAGCATCATCGAGGATCTGACCATGATCACCGGTCAGCGCGCGGTCCCGACGACGGCGAAAAAGTCCGTTTCGAACTTTAAGCTGCGTGCCGGACAGAAGATCGGCGTGAAGGTCACGCTCCGTTCGGAGAACATGTGGGAGTTCGTGGATAAGTTCTTCAACCTGGCGCTGCCCCGCGTGCGCGACTTCAAGGGAATCAATCCGAACGCGTTCGACGGCAGAGGAAACTACAGCATCGGCTTGAAAGAGCAGCTGATCTTCCCCGAGATCGAGTACGACAAGGTGGATAAGATCAGAGGCATGGACATCGTGTTCGTTACGACGGCGCAGACCGACGAGGAAGCAAGAGAATTGCTGACCATGCTCGGCGCACCGTTCGCAAAGCAGTAAGGAGGGAAACGAAATGGCAAAGAAAGCAATGATTCTCAAACAGCAGAAAACGCCGAAGTTTTCCACCCGTGCTTATACCAGATGCAAGATCTGCGGCAGACCGCATGCGTATTTGAGAAAATACGGCATTTGCCGCATCTGCTTCCGGAATCTGGCTTACAAGGGCGAGATCCCCGGCGTCAAAAAAGCAAGCTGGTAATCGTAAGGAGGATTGAAGTATGCAGATGACAGACGTTGTGGCAGATTTGCTCACCAGAATCCGCAATGCAAACGATGCAAAGCATGAAACTGTTGACGTTCCTGCCTCGAATATGAAAAAGGCCATCGCTCAGATTCTTCTTGACGAGGGCTATATCAAAGATTACAAGGTGACCGACGACGGCAAGCAGGGGATCATGACGATCACTCTGAAGTACGGCGAAGGCAAGCAGAAGATCATTCAGGGCTTGAAGCGCGTTTCCAAGCCCGGTTTGAGGATTTATGCGGCAAGTCAGGACATTCCGAAGGTCAGAAACGGCCTCGGCATCGCGATTGTTTCCACCTCCCGTGGCATCATGACCGACAAGACAGCCCGCAAAGAGAACGTGGGCGGTGAAATTCTCGCCTTCGTTTGGTAAGGAGGAGAGAAGATGTCCAGAATTGGCAGAAAGCCGATCGAGATCCCCGCTGGCGTGACCGTTACGGTCAGCGACAGCAATCTGGTTACGGTCAAAGGACCGAACGGGGAACTGTCCGAGCAGATCCATGCCGGCATTACCGTTCAGATCGAGGGAAATGTGATTCATGTCACCCGTCCGAATGACGAAAAGGAATTCCGCGCTCTGCACGGGCTGTCCCGCACGCTGATCGCGAATATGGTGGCCGGCGTTACGACAGGCTACGAAAAGAACCTGGAGATCGTCGGCGTCGGATACCGCGCCGAGATGAAGGGCAAGGACCTTGTCCTGCACCTTGGCTATTCCCACGATGTGCTGGTGTCTGCTCCGGAGGGGATCGCGTACAGCATTCCCGCGGACAGCAACGGATTGCGGATCAACATTAAGGGCGCCAATAAGCAGCAGGTCGGTCAGATTGCCGCCGTCATCCGCGGTAAGCGTCCGCCGGAACCCTATCACGGCAAGGGCGTTCGCTATGTCGGTGAGCACATCAGAAGCAAAGCCGGTAAGGCCGGTAAGTAACGGGAAGGAGAAGAATGCGATATGATTAGTCGTGCAGATAGCAACGAAAAAAGACTCCACAGACATAAGAGAGTCAGAGCCAAGATCTTCGGAACTCCCGCAAGACCGCGCTTCTGTGTGTATCGTTCAAACGATAACATTCAGGTGCAGATCATCGACGATACGGTCGGCAATACCCTCGTAGCGGCATCCTCTACCGAAAAAGCGTTCGGTAAGGAGGGCGGCAACATCGAGGCTGCGAAAAAGGTCGGAGAGCTGGCTGCGAAGAGAGCGTTGGAGAAGAACATCACGGAAGTGGTGTTTGACCGCGGCGGAAACCTGTATCACGGCCGCGTCAAGGCTCTTGCCGAGGCTGCCCGCGAAGCCGGCTTGAAGTTCTGAGGGAGGGTATTATGAAAAAAGATTATTCCAACATTGAATTCAAGGAAAACCTCGTTGATACCAAGAGCGTTTCCAAAACCGTAAAGGGCGGTCGTATCCGTCGTTTCTCCGCGCTGGTCGTCGTCGGTAACGGCGAAGGGCTGGTCGGCTACGGAATCGGAAAGGCTGCCGAGGTTCCGGACGCGATCCGTAAGGCAATGGAAGCCGCAAAGAAGAACGTCATTGAAGTTCCGTTGGTCGGAACCACCATCCCGCATGAGATCATCGGCGAGTTCGGCGCAGGCAAGGTCCTGCTGAAGCCGGCTGCTCCCGGTACCGGTATCATCGCGGGCGGCAAAATGCGTGCCGTTCTGGAGATGGCGGGCATCCGCGATATCCGCGGAAAGTCCCTGCGTTCCAACAACCCCGCCAATGTTGTCAAAGCTACCTTTGAGGCATTGAAAGAGCTGCGTACCGTCGATCAGGTTGCCGCTATGCGCGGGATCGATGTCAGCAGCGTCCGCTAAAGGGAGGTCATAAGATGAAAGTTAAAATCACTTTGACCAAGAGTCTGATCGGTCGCAAAGAGAATCAGATTCTTACCTGCGCTTCTCTCGGTCTGCGGAAGATCGGCGATCAGAAGATCGTCGAAAAGAACGCAAACGTGGAGGGCAAGATCCATACGATCTGTCACCTCGTTCGGGTCGAGGATGCTGAATAACGATCCGGCAGATTAGAAAAAGGAGGATACAAGTTATGAAACTTCATGAGCTTTCTCCGGCCGAAGGTTCCGTCAAAGCCCCCTACCGCAAGGGAAGAGGAGCCGGAAGCGGCAACGGAAAGACTGCCGGTCGCGGCCATAAGGGTCAGAACGCACGCTCCGGCGGCGGTGTCAGACCCGGCTTTGAGGGCGGTCAGCTTCCGCTCTACAGAAAACTTCCGAAGAGAGGTTTTACCAACCATTTCGCAACCCGCTACTGCATTGTGAACCTTTCCGATCTGGACGAATTCAATAACGGAGACGTCATCGATCTGGAAACGCTGATCGCAAACGGCATGGTCAAAAATACGTTTGACGGTCTGAAGGTTCTCGGCAACGGCGAGGTCACCAAAGCATTTACCGTTAAAGCATCTAAGTTTTCCGCGTCCGCTAAAGAAAAGATCGAAGCCGCAGGCGGAAAGACTGAGGTGGTATAATGTTTAAGGTATTCGGTAATGCGTGGAAAGTGCCCGAACTGCGTAAGAGAATGCTCTTTACGTTGATGGTCATTGTCATTTACCGACTTGGCGCAAACGTCATGGTTCCGTTTATCGACAGCACCGCATTGTCCGATCTGCTCGGCAGTGACGCGATGCAGGGCACGATGTTCGGATACTTTAGCATTCTTGCCGGCGACGCGTTCTCCAACGCGACGCTGTTCGCACTCGGCATTACCCCGTACATCACGGCGTCTATCGTGATCCAGCTGCTGACCATCGCCATTCCCGCTTTGGAGCGCATCGCAAAGAGCGGTCCGGAGGGACAGGCGAAGATTTCCAAGATCACGCGTATCGTGACCATCGTTCTGGCTGTCGTTACGTCTTACGGCTACTATGCGACCATCAAGAGCCAGGGAATGTTGCTGAAGACCGACGTTTCCGGCGTGTTCGTCGCATTCGTCATCATCGCCTGCCATACGGCGGGTGCGTGCTTGGTGATGTGGATCGGTGAGCAGATCGATGAAAAGGGTATCGGAAACGGTATCTCTTTGATCCTGTTTGCCAACATCATCTCCAGCATCCCGTCGCTTGTCGAGCGTATGATCAATATCCTGCGTTTGAATTTCCTGGGCAATCTGGCAGGCGTTCTGCTGTCGATCGTCATGATGCTTGTGATCGTGACGCTGGTCGTCTTCTTCTCGAACTCCGAGCGCCGTCTGCCGGTCCAGTATGCAAAGAGACAGGTCGGCCGTAAAATGTACGGCGGCGCCAACACCTATCTGCCGATCAAGATCATGATGGGCGGCGTCATGCCGATCATCTTCGCTTCGGCGATCGTCTCTCTGCCGGCTACGCTGGCAATGATCTTCAACGGCGGAAAGTTTGAAGCGTTTGTGCAGAAGTGGCTTTCCGCAGAGAGTCCGATTTACGTCGTGCTGATGTTCGTGCTGATCATCGCCTTTGCGTACTTCTATATTGCGATTTCGTTCAATACCAATGAAGTGGCGAACAACCTCAAGAGCAACGGCGGAACGATCCTCGGCTACCGTCCGGGACAGCCGACCGCGCAGTATATTCAAAAGGTTGTCAACCGTATCACGCTTGTCGGCGCACTCTTCCTGGCGTTCATGTCGATCTTCCCGATCCTCATGAGCTGGACGGGCTCCAACGCGCTGTCCATGCTGGTGTACGGCGGTACGTCGGTCATCATCGTGGTGGATGTCGCGCTGCAAACGGCGAGAGACATCGAAAGCGAAACGACGATGCGTCATTACAAGGGCTTCCTTGGTTGATGTGAGGGGATCGAGAACATGAATCTGATCTTATTCGGACCTCCCGGTGCCGGTAAAGGCACGCAGGGAGAAATGATCTGCGAAACGCTCGGGATCCCGACGATCTCGACCGGCGCCATGATCCGTGCCGCCATCAAGGAGGGTACGGAGCTTGGCAAGCAGGCACAGTCCATCATCTCGTCCGGCGCGTTGCTGCCGGATGAGGTCGTCGTCGGCATTGTGAAGGAACGTCTGAAACAGCCGGATTGCCAAAAGGGATTCATCCTCGACGGCTTTCCCCGCACGATTCCGCAGGCAGAAGCGCTGGATGCGCTCGGAGTTAGGATCGACTGCGTGCTGTCTTTGGAGGTTTCGGATGAAACCATCATAGAACGTATGAGCGGGAGACGCTCCTGTGCCTCCTGCGGCGCGACGTATCACACGGTATACAATCCGTCGGCGGACGGTGTGCATTGCGATGTCTGCAAAGCAGAGCTTACACAGCGTGCCGACGACCGTCCCGACGTGGTGCGCAACCGTTTGCAGGTCTATCATCGGGAAACGGAACCGCTGAAAGCGTACTATGAAAAGAAGAAACTCCTGAAATCTGTTGTCGGTCAGGCGAAGGTCGAGGAAACGACGCGTTTGGTCAAGGAAGCGCTCGGAATATGATCATTCTGAAATCTGACGAAGAGCTCCGTATCATGCGGGAAGCGGGGAGGATCGCGGCGCTGGCGCGTCAGGTCGGCGGCGAGCATTGCCGGGAAGGCGTGACGACCGCACAGCTGGACGCGCTGATCCGCAAAACGATCCAATCCCACGGTGCGACCCCCTCTTTCCTGCATTTGTACGGCTTTCCCGCTTCCGCTTGCATCAGCGTGAACGAAGAGGTCATTCACGGGATCCCGTCGTCCGACAAGGTTCTGAAAAACGGGGATATCGTGAAGATCGACGTCGGCGCTTGCTACAAGGGCTATCACGGCGATTGCGCCGAGACGTTTGCGGTCGGAGAGATCGATCCGGAAACGCAGCGCCTGATCGACGTCACGAAGCAAAGCTTCTTCGAGGGCGTCAAGGCGGCGGAGCGTGAGGGCGCCCGTTTGGGCGATATCGGCAACGCCGTACAGACGTATGTGGAAGCACAGGGCTTCTCCGTTGTGCGGAACTATGTGGGACACGGTGTGGGCAGGAAGCTGCACGAAGATCCGGAAGTGCCGAATTACGGACGCGCCGGACGCGGGATCCGCCTTTGTTCCGGCATGACGCTCGCCATCGAGCCGATGATCAACGCAGGCACCTATGAGGTGCATACGCTGCAGAATCAATGGACCGTTGTGACGAACGACCTGCGAATGTCCTCTCATTATGAGAATACGGTTGCGCTGACGGAGCACGGGGTCGAGATCCTGACAGACCCGTCCTGAGGCGCTGCTGCGTGACAGACAGTATCGAAAGTATGTTAGACGGATGACCGACGCATACGGCGAACCGGATGTTGCACGGTTGGCTTTCGAAAGAGCGCCGGTCGCATAGGAGACATAAGGAGGAATCATTCTGGCTAAAGACAATGTGATCGAATGTGAGGGCGTCGTCGTGGAGGTGCTTCCGAACACGGTGTTTCGCGTGAAACTCACGAATGGGCATCTGATCACAGCTCATATTTCCGGGAAAATGCGTATGAATTATATCCGGATCCTGCCGGGCGATAAGGTAACGGTCGAGGTTTCGGTATATGATCTGACACAGGGCAGGATCACTTTCCGTTCAAAGTGACTGCGGATTATATCAAGGAGGTACCATCATGAAAGTAAAACCCTCTGTAAAGAAAATTTGCGAGAAGTGCAAGATCATCAAGAGAAAAGGCAAAATCATGGTGATCTGCGAGAACCCCAAGCATAAACAGAAACAAGGCTAAAGAAAGAGGTGTAACAATGGCACGTATTTCAGGCGTTGACATTCCCAACGCAAAACGCGTCGAGATCGGTCTGTGCTATATCTACGGCATCGGCAGAAGCCGCTCCAACGAGATCTTGAAGGCGACCGGGATCGATCCCGACACGCGCGTAAAAGATCTGACGGAAGCGGATATCGCCAAGCTGCGTGACTGCATTGAGAACAACTATGTGGTAGAAGGCGACCTTCGCAGAGAAGTCGGTCTGAATATCAAGAGAATGGTTGAGATCGATTGCTATCGCGGACAGAGACACAGAAAAGGTCTGCCGGTCAGAGGTCAGCGTACCAAGACCAACGCGAGAACCAGAAAAGGCCCCGTCAAGACCATCGCGAACAAGAAAAAATAAGTAAGGAGGGAATGATTTCATGGCAAAGGTTACAAAGAAAACGGCTCTCAAGAAGCGCCGTGAAAAGAAGAATATTGAACGCGGCGCGGCACACATCCAGTCCAGCTTCAATAACACCATCGTCACGATCACGGATACACAGGGTAATGCGATTTCGTGGGCGTCCGCCGGCGAGCTCGGTTACAGAGGTTCCCGTAAATCCACTCCCTTCGCCGCACAGATGGCTGCTGAGACGGCTGCAAAAACGGCAGTGGATCAGGGTCTGAGAACCGTGGAAGTGTTCGTGAAAGGTCCCGGACAGGGACGTGAATCCGCGATCCGTGCTTTGCAGGTCGCAGGTTTGGAAATCACACTCATCAAAGATGTAACGCCGATTCCTCATAACGGCTGCAGACCGCCGAAGAGAAGACGCGTTTGATCAAAGAATTGGAGGAAAGACATGGCAAGATATACAGGTCCCTCTTGCAGATTGTGCCGCAGAGAAGGCTCGAAGCTTTATTTGAAGGGCGACAAGTGTGCAAGCGACAAATGCCCCTTTTCGCGCAGAGGGCAGGCTCCCGGTCAGCACGGTGCGAATATGTCCAGACGCAGACCGAAGGAGTACAGCTTACAGCTTCGTGAGAAGCAGAAGGCAAAGAGATACTACGGTATTCTGGAAAAGCAATTTAAGAACTACTTTGAAAAGGCGGACAGACAGCCCGGTCAGACCGGTGAAAATCTGTTGACGATGATCGAAAGACGCCTGGACAACGCAGTTTACCGCATGGGCATGGCGTCCAGCCGTAAGGAAGCGCGCCAGCTTGTGCTGCACGGGCATTTCACCGTGAACGGCAAAAAGGTGAATATTCCCTCGTTCCTTGTCAAGAAGGGCGATGTGATCGCGCTGAAGGACAACAAGTCGAATAAGGAATCTGACAAGATTAAAATGCTTATCGAGAATATCAACAGCAGACCTGTTCCGGCATGGATGACGGTTGATGCGGAAAACGTTACAGCTACGATCAATAATCTTCCCGCGAGAGCGGATATCGACTTCCCGTTCGAAGAGCATCTGATCGTCGAGTTGTATTCGAAGTAATCGTCTCTGCTTCAGAGCCGACCGAGAAAATAGGAGGTTAATATAATGATCGAAATCGAAAGACCGAACATTATTACCGAAGAACTCAGCGACGACGGTAAGCACGGTGTTTTTGTCATTGAACCCCTTGAGAGAGGCTACGGCATTACGCTTGGTAACTCGCTGCGCAGAGTTCTGTTGAGTTCTCTGCCCGGCGTTGCAGTCACGAGTATCAGAATCGACGGTGCACTGCATGAGATCATGACGATCCCCGGCGTGAAGGAAGACATTCCGGAAATCGTAATCAACGTCAAAGGTATTGTTGCGAAATTACATTGCAGCGAGCCGAAAACCGTTGTCATTGATGTACGCGGCGGCGAAGTGACCGCCGGCGATATCCAGACGGACTCGGATATCGAGATCCTGAATCCCACGCATCACATCGCGACGGTGGAGACCGGTTCCCCGTTCTATATGCAGCTCACGTTTGAGCATGGCAGGGGATATGTGTCCTCTGAAAAGAACAAAGCGAACGCCGAGTCCTCTGTCATCGGCATCATTTACACGGATTCCATCTACACGCCCGTTTATTCGGCAAACTATAAGGTTTCCAGCACGCGTGTCGGCAACATCACCGACTACGACCGCTTGGAACTGGAAGTCACCACCAACGGCACGATCAATGCCAAGGAAGCGCTTTCCCTTGCCGCGAAGATCCTGAACGAGCATTTGAATCTGTTTGTGGAATTGTCTGCCGAGGCGAAGAACGCGGAGATCATGGTAGAGCGTGAGGAAGCCAAGAAGGGCAAGGTTCTGGAAATGACCATCGAGGAGCTTGACCTTTCCGTTCGTAGCTTCAACTGCTTGAAGCGTGCCGGTATCGATACCGTGGAGGATCTGATCAACAAGACCGAGGATGAAATGATCAAGGTCAGAAACCTTGGCAAGAAATCCCTTGAGGAGGTCATTCTGAAATTGCAGTCGCTCGGACTGGCGTTCAGAAAGCCCGAAGATTAATCTTTTGTAAGAAGGAGGCAGAGAGAAATGCCCGGAACCAGAAAATTAGGCAGACCCACTTCCCACAGAATGTCCATGCTGAAAGGTATGGTGACGTTTCTGTTGGAAAAGGGCAGAATTGAAACTACGGTTACACGCGCCAAGGAAGTCAGCGCTCTGACCGATAAAATGGTCACGCTCGGTAAGGAAAACACCCTTGCTTCCAAGCGTCAGGCTCTTTCCTTTCTGAAAAAGGAGGCTGTCGTCTACAAGCTCTTCACGCTGATCGCTCCCAATTATGAGGAGCGCAACGGCGGCTATACGAGAGTGCTGAAGACCGGTCCGAGACGCGGTGACGGCGCCGAAATGGCGATCATCGAGATGGTCGACGCGGACGCGATCTACGCTCCCAAGAAGACCGAAAAGGAAGACAAGAAAGAGGACAAGAAGGCGGCTAAAAAAACGGATAAGAAGCCGGCGGCAAAGACAGCGAAAAAGGCGGAGACACCCGCTGAAACGGCTGCTGCCGAGGAATCCGTCGCTGCTGCCGAAGAATCAACGGAAGCAACCGCCTCTGCTGAGGCTTCCACCGAGGAAGCTTCCGCAGAGTAACCCACTCGATGAGCAAAGAGCGTATCATTCAATATGCTTTGCAACAAAACTCGCTATGTACGTTTTATAAACGTATATAGCGAGTTTTTCTTTTTTCATCTGCATCTTGCATTTTGTCAACCGATATAGTATAATGAAAATGCGTATATTTGCCGTAGGCAAATATGGTATCGCCGCGCCGACACGAAAATCGGCGAGTGCGCCGATTGGGCAATTGACCTCTTTGCTTGCCGTCGTTTGCTATGCCAAAAGATCCAAACGGTCGGCTGCAAGTCATGACAAATGACAACGAAAAACGGAGTGATGCCGAACTTGGAGCAGACAGGGAAAACAGAACATACGCCGTCGTTATTCTTGCTGACGGCGGAGACGGTGCAGTTTCTGCCGGAACTGCTCGCTCATATCGAGCGGCGGCAATGGCGGGTCTGCGCATTGCCCGAACTGCTGTTTCCCGAAAATGTCGGACGGGAACTCGCCGCCGTTCTGCTTTGGGATTGCCCGCTGCACAGGGTCGCGGAATACCTTCCGCTGCTGCAGGAAAAACGGGTGGTTTTGAACCTGTTTTCCCGTTCGCTGCCGAGCCGAAAGGACTGGAATACGGTCAAAAACAGTCAGACGTTTCGCTTTTATACCTCGTTTGACGCCGAAAAACCGACGCCGTTCGTGTTCTGCAATACCGTTCCGCAGCAGCTTTCCTTCCTTTTGGCACACGGCGTGCATACCCTGTTGGTGCGTGAAGAAACGCAACTGCCGCCGCTGCCGGACGGGATGAACGCGTGGCACGTAACGCCGTTTCCCGCACAGATGCAGAGCGAGGTCTGCCTGTCCGAAGCCGACGCTTGCAGGCTGCCGCTGGAGAAAACCCCGCTGTTTTCCGATCCGTCGCTTGCCATTCCGCTTGCGATACTCGGCGGCGACGAAAACCGTCTGGATGCGTTCCTGACGTTCGCGGATTGGCGTCCGTGTCTGGAGCGTGAAACACTTTGCTATACCCTGCAACCGAACTGGAGCGGTCTGCTGATCAAGCGCGCAGAGCCGAGAGATTCCGCGGAGGTTTTGCGTTTTCTGAAGCAGGGCGTCTACGTTCGCATATGCGCGAAGGACGGCGGTCTGCCGGACTGTGTGCTGTACGGCTTTGATCCGCGGGAAAAGGTCTTTTTCGGGTGGTCTCCCGTTCGGCATGACCTGTGTATAACCGTGCAGGCATTGGATGACCTTTGCCTTGCGGCCCGCGGCACGGTCACGCTTTTGAAACCGCTGCCGACCGATCTTGACGGCAGCCATGACGATAGTCTATCCGATCTGTGCGATCGGTTTGCAAACGGTTTTCGGGACGGTGTTTCGCTTGGCAAGCCGTATCACGGCTGGCAAGCGTCCGTGGTTTTTACCAATCTGCTGCAAGGGCGTAAAACCCTTCCGACCGCTTCCGCCTTGACCTTTTTGGAGGAACGCTTTGCCGTGGAGCGACAATTTCGTCTTGTGCGACAGAGGACGGGATTTTGCCTCGAACCGCTGGATCGCCTTTCCGAGCTGCTGTGCACCGATGCAGCCGTATGCCTGCAGCAATTGCGGGACGAGTCGGATTCGGAGGAATGCTTTGCGCCTTCCGTCTATGATCTGTTCCGCCGCCTGCTGAACGCGGAGGAAGCCTGTCGGAGCGCATTCCTGACCGAGTGGGCAAGCGAGGAGTCGCTCGCCGCATTCTGCGCGGAAACGTATGAAAAACGTATGAAAAATGTAAAAGTTGAGGAAAACGTTCGCGAAACTCTTGAAAGAAACTTGGACTTATGATATAATACACAGGCTATGAGGAACCGCTTTGGGAATGTTGGCAACTTGCGGTTCGTCATTTACAGGGAAAGGAATGTTTCTATGAGAAAGATACTTGCTTTTATCACGGTATTGGTTTGTGTGTCATTGCTGCTGTCAGCCTGTTGGGAGGAAGTAGGGAATACCTCGGACGTCGGCAGCGAGCCGTTGCCCTCGACGGTGTCTGTGTTGGAAGGCTCTTCGAAGCCTTCTTCGATCACATTGGTCAGCACCCCGCCTGCGGAAAACTCGGAAGACACAAGCTCTGAAGTCTGGTGGACGGTGCTTCCCGCCGACGCCGATCCGACCGCCGATCCGAACTTTAACGGCAGGACGTATGACAATCCGAACTGCCCGTATGATCATGTGGATCGGCCCGTGTTTTCGGATCCCGCGCCCGTGCAGATCCGCTCGCTGCAGCAGAGCCAATCGAACGTCGTTATGACGCAGGGCTTCGACCCGAACGACGCGGAAGCAAACGCCGCCCTGGCGGAGATCGATCGGTTGTTGGCGAACTATTCGCACCGTCGGGAAGTCTCGTTCGTCGCCTACTCCATGGACGGGACAAAGATGCTCAGCTATAACTGTGAACAGGCGTATTTTTCCGCCTGCACCATCAAGACCAGCTTTATTTATTACTGCTGCCTTGCCATCGATCGGGGGCTTGCGTCGAAGGACACCATTATGATCTATCAGCCGGAGAATTATTCTTACGGCGGCTCCGGCATCATCGCCATCGATCCGAAAAACAATTATCAGCCGTATACGCTGGAGAAGCTGATCAAGCTTGCCCTGTCGCGCAGTGACAACGCCGCATACCGTATGCTGATTGACTATTTCGGGCGCGACGGATATAATCAGATGGTGAAGGAGATGGGCTTGGAGCGTTTACAGCTCACGTTTGAAACGTCCTCTACGGGAATGTGGAGTTATGACATGAATGCCCGCGACCTTGCCATCATGTGGCGGGAGCTGTATTTCTACTTCCAAAGCGGCTCGCCGATGTCGAAGCTGTACTACGAATCCACGACCAATACCAACGTCAACTGGGCTTACGCGATCCACGGCATTCCGGATGTGAAGAACGGGATAGTCCAGTATACGCACAAATCGGGCGACGCGGAAAAGAATCCCGCGACCAATGACGGTGCGATCGTCTGGGCGGAGCAGCCGTATATCATCGTCGTTCTCAACGGAACGGAACATTATCAGAACAAATCGACTGTGGACGCCATTGCAACACAGATCCATGAACATTTAATGAAATAAAGGAAGAGAGTAGCTTATGTCATTACGAAAAACCCTTCAACAAGATTCCCTTGTGTTCCACGTGTTTGACACGCGCGCAGAAAGCGGAAAACAGGCGGCTTCCGACGGGGCGGAGGTCATTCGCGGCTTGCTTGCCAAGCAGGATAAGGTGAACATCATCTTTGCCGCCGCACCCTCACAGAACGATACCTTGGAATCTCTCGTCAAGGAACCGGGCATCGACTGGTCACGTGTCCGTGCGTTCCATATGGATGAATACGTCGGCTTCGGAAACGAGCATCCGCAGAGCTTCGGCTGCTATCTGCGGGAGCATATCTTCGGGCTTGTTCCGTTCGGGGAGGTCTACTATCTGAACGGCGCGGCGAAGGACCCGCAGGCGGAATGCGAGCGGTATGCGGCGCTGTTAAAACAGTATCCGACCGATATCGTTTTCCTTGGCATCGGAGAGAACGCACACATCGCGTTCAACGATCCGTGGGTAGCGGACTTCCAAGACCCGAAGCTGGTGAAGCTGGTGGAACTGGATGAGGTCTGCCGCAACCAGCAGGTGCATGACGGATGCTTCCCGACGTTGAACGATGTCCCGACGCACGCGTTTTCCCTGACCATCCCCGCATTGGTGAAGGCGGGACACCTGTTCTGCACCGTTCCGTGTGCGACCAAGGCAAACGCCGTGTATCAGACCGCGTTCGCTTCCATCGACGCGGACACGCCCGCGACCGCGATGAGAAAGCATCCGCACGCCGTGATGTACTGTGATTCGGACAGCGGCGCAAAGCTTTTGTAAGAATGCAATTCCGGGTTGGGCAACAGCATGACGGCGTTTTGCTGCGCTCCTATTTGAAAGGGACGTGCGGCGTTTC
>CAYPYA010000107.1:0-10455 GCA_964414775.1 uncultured Ruminococcus sp.
TATACGGGGTTTCACCCCGTACCCGGATTCAAGGGGGATTTTTGAAAAAATCCCCCTTGAAAATCCTCAAAAACTTTTATTTTGGGGTTTTTACACGATGAAGCGCTTAGAAATCCACTTCTGTGGTTCAAACATATTGTATCATCACAAAAGTTGATTGTCCATGTCGTATCATGGGAGTAGGTCAACCCGTAGTTTAGTTTGGGCACGCGAAGCTCACTTTCCGAGCAGGCGAAGCGTCTTTTCGACGATGCCCGCCGCGTTCAGCTTATAGTAGTCCAACAGCACGTCGGCGGAAGCGGACGTACCGAACACGTCCTCCATTCCGACACGCGCCAGCTTCGTCGGGACCGTTTCCGCGAGCGTTTCGGCAACCGCGCTTCCCAGCCCGCCGATGATCGAATGTTCCTCCGCCGTCACGACCGCGCCGGTTTTCGCCGCGTAGTGCGCGACCAGATCGCGGTCAATGGGCTTGATGGTATGGATATCGATGACCGCAGCGTCCACGCCGTGACTCTTGAGCTGTTCCCTCGCTTCGAGCGCGGCGGCGTTGAGAATGCCGGTCGCAAAGATCGCGACGTCCTTTCCGTCCGCCAGAACGTTCCCTTTTCCCAATGTAAAGTGATACGTTGCCGGGTCGAACACGACCGGAACGGCAAACCGTCCCAAGCGACAGTACACGGGTCCGTCATGGTGCAGAATGGCTTCGATCGCCGCCGTGGTTTCCGTCGCGTCCGCGGGGTTGACGACCACCATATTCGGGGTGGCGCGCATCACCGCAAGGTCCTCGCAGTATTGGTGCGTCGCGCCGTCCTCACCGACGGTAACGCCGCCGTGCGACGCGCAGATCTTCACATTCAGCGCGGGATATGCCACGGAATTGCGGATCTGCTCATAGGCGCGCCCGCAGGCGAACATGGCAAAGCTGGAGCAAAACACGGGAACGCCCGTCGAAGCGATCCCGGCGGCGGCGGAGATCATATTCGCCTCCGCGATACCGCAGTTGATAAACCGCTCCGGGAATTTCTTGGCGAAGATCGCCGTCTGCGTCGAGCCGGACAGGTCGGCGTCCATGACATAGAATTGATTGGTCTCCCCCAGCGAAGCCAACGCGTTTCCGTAAGCGACGCGGGTCGCGATCCGTTCAGCCATTTGCAAGCACCTCCTGTTTCGCCTGTTCATACGCGGCGTTCAATTCCTTCATGGCGATCTCGTATTCCTCCGCCTTGGGGGCTTTGCCGTGCCAGCCGTACTGGTTTTCCATGTAGGAAACACCCTTGCCCTTGACCGTTTCGCAAATGATGACGGACGGTCGGTCGGACGCCTTTGCGTTCTCCAATGCCTGTTCGATCTGTGTGAAATCGTGTCCGCTGATGCATTGCGCGTACCAGCCGAAGGACTCGAATTTTCGGTCGATCGGGGTGGGGTTCATGACATTACGCACGTCGCCGTCGATCTGCAAATGGTTGAAATCGACAAACGCGATCAGGTTGTCCAATCGGTAGTGAGATGCAAACATCGCCGCTTCCCAGACCTGTCCCTCCTGCAATTCTCCGTCGCCCAGCACCGCGTACACACGGTAGGGTCTGCCGCCGCGTTTTCCGGCAAGCGCCATGCCGCAGGCGGCGGAAATGCCCTGCCCCAACGAGCCGGTGGACATATCCACGCCCGGAACGTGCTTCATATCCGGATGCCCCGACAGATAGCTGTTCAAATGCCGCAGGGTGTTGAGATCCTCCTTCGGAAAATAGCCCTTCATCGCCAGCGCCGCGTACAGCGCGGGGCAGCAATGCCCTTTGGAAAGGACGAATCGGTCACGGTCCGGGTCCTCCCGATTGGCAGGGTCTACCCGCAATTCCCGAAAATACAGGTATGCGAGGATGTCCGCAATGGACAGCGAGCCGCCCGGATGTCCGGATCTGGCGTGATAGATCGCGTCTACCGCCAGCAATCTGATTTCCGCCGCCTTTTCCGAAAGCAGCAGGAGTTCCTGTTTCTGCATAGATAGTTACCTTTCTGATTCTGAAAGAATATGAACAGTTGCTTATTCCCACACATCGGGTCGTATCCCGAGCCGACGGACCGTGTCCGTCAGAAACGAAGGACGCTCCGCCGAGAAGGTCATCCTCTCCCCCGTCACGGGGTGGACAAATGAAATGTATTTCGCAAACAGACATTGACCGTCAAGCCCCAAACGCTGTTTCTCCGTTCCGTACAGCGGGTCGCCCACGATCGGATGCCCGATATGCGCCATATGAACGCGGATCTGGTGCGTTCTGCCGGTTTCCAGCGTCAGCTCCAGCCATGTGTAGGTCTGATTCGGGTTTTCCCCGAGCACGCGGTAATGCGTAACGGCATTTTTCGCGTGTTCGCTCGTGACCGCCATGCGCTTGCGGTCGGTCTTGTGCCGTCCGATCGGCGCGTTCACCGTTCCAAACGGGGTACGGAAATGTCCGCAGCAGACCGCCTCGTACTTTCTTCCGAAGCTGTGAACGGCGATCTGCGACGCCAAGCCCGCATGTGCTTCGTCCGTTTTCGCCACGATCAGCAGTCCCGCCGTATCCTTATCGATCCGATGCACGATGCCGGGACGCACCTTGCCGTTGATGGAGGACAGCCGCCCACGGCAATGGTAAAGCAATGCGTTCACCAGCGTTCCGTCCGGGTTGCCCGGAGCGGGATGCACCACCATGCCCTGCGGCTTATTGACCACCAGAAGATGCTCGTCCTCATACACGATCGAAACGGGAATATCCTGTGCCTCGGCTTCGATCTCGGTCGGTTCGGGGAGCGTGTATTCCAAAACGTCCCCCGCCGCAAGCAGATCGCGTTTCTTGGCGATCTTTCCGTTTCGCAGAACGTCTCCGTTTTCGATCCATTGCTGTACGCGGGAACGGCTGACGCCCGCCTGCTCCGACAGGAACACGTCCAAACGCATGCCGCTCGCGGCTTGGTCAATCCGGATCGTTTCCGTCATGCGGCGACTCCTCCCGCTCTGCTTTCTCCATGTCCCGTAAGCGTTTTTCCACGCGCGGTTCGACCGCGATCAGATAAACCCCCAATGCGACCGAGCCGCAGGTGACAAAGATATCAGCGACGTTGAACACGGCAAATTTCACGAACTGGAAGTCCAGAAAATCCACCACGTACCCGTTCATCACGCGGTCGATCATATTGCCGATCCCGCCGCCCAGAACCATCGCCAGCGAAACGGTCAGCAGCGGGTGTCTTCCGCGAAAGCGGTACAGCAGATACATGATCACCGCCATCGCCACGGCGGAAAACACGATAAACACCCACGGATGATCCGACAGCATCGAGAACGCCGCGCCCTTGTTTTGGGTATAGTAGAACCGCATAAAGCCGGGCAGGAACGGCAGTTCCTGATGCAGGGTCATATGTGAGACCACCAGCGCCTTGGTGACCTGATCCAGCACGACCGCACCGATCGCGATCAGCGAAGCAAGAATCAGCATACCGCTTTGCGGCAGCGGGCGCAGAGCTGCTGTCCGTCGCCGTCCGGCTCGCAGTCGTCACGGTACGCCCAACAGCGCACACACTTGGTGCCCTGTGCGACCTCGACCGCCACCGCCACGCCGCTTTCCGTCTCGCGAAACGCGTTTGCGGGCGGCTCTTCTTCGGACAGCTCCACGCGGCTGACGATAAAGACCTCTTCCAGCTCCTTTGCGTGTGCGGAGAACAGCTTCATCGCCTGATTATCCGCCGAGCCGTAGACCGTGACCTTCGCTTCCAGCGATTTGCCGATGATCTTGGAAGCGCGTGCAAGCTCCAGCGCCTTCATCACGTCGTCGCGGTAATGGAACAGCCCCTCGTACTTTTCTTCGATCTCCGAATGCGCATACAAATCGTTCGGCGCGGGCAGCGGATTGCAGAAAACGGAAACGGGGTCGTCCCCCTCCGTCAGCGGAATATAGCTCCACAGCTCCTCCGCCGTATAGGAAAGGATCGGAGCAAGCAGCTTTGCAAGCGTTTTGACGATCAGATACATCGCCGTCTGTGCCGAGCGGCGTTTTTGGTCGTCCAGCCGCTCGCAGTACAGCCGATCCTTGGTGATATCGATATACAGTTTGGACATATCGATGGCGCAGAAATTCAGAACGTCATGGCAGATGACATGGAATTCGTACCGCTCATACGCCGCGCGTGCGCTTGCGACCAGTCCGTTCAAACGGGACAGTGCCCATGCGTCGATCTCCTCCAACCGGTCAAGCGGGACCATGTCCTTCTTCGGGTCGAAATCGCCCTCGACCGTTCCGAGGTTGGCAAGCAGGATGCGGCAGGTATTACGGATCTTACGGTAGCTTTCGGACAGCTGCTTGAAGATCGCGTCCGAACAGCGCACGTCCACGCGGTAGTCGCTGGACGCGACCCACAGACGCAGGATATCCGCACCGTATACGTTGACCACCGATTCGGGCGCGACCGAGTTTCCGGCGGATTTGTGCATCGCCTTGCCCTCTCCGTCCACCGTCCAGCCGTGCGTCAACACCGCCTTGTACGGCGCGTGTCCCACGCCCGCGCCGACCGAAGTCAGCAGGGATGCCTGGAACCAGCCGCGATACTGATCGCCGCCCTCCAGATACAGGTCAGCCGGGCGGGAAAGCCCCTCTCGGCCGTCCAGAACGTCGAAATGCGTCGAGCCGGAATCGAACCAGCCGTCCAGCGTGTCCGTTTCCTTTTCAAACGTCTTTCCGCCGCAATGCGGGCAGACAAAGCCCTCCGGCAGCAGCTCCTCAGCGTCCTTTTCAAACCAGCAGTTCGAGCCGTATTCTCCGAACAGCTCGGAAATACGGGCAATGGTCTGCTCCGTACAGATCGGCTTTTTGCATTCCTTACAATAGAACACGGGAATGGGCAGCCCCCAATGGCGCTGACGGGAAATGCACCAGTCGGCACGCTCGTTGATCATGGAGACCATGCGTTCCTTGCCCCAGGACGGCATCCACGTCACCTCGTCGCAGGCGTCGACCGCCTGCTGACGGAACGCCTCGACCGAACAGAACCATTGCGGAGTCGCGCGGAAGATGATCGGATGCTTGCACCGCCAGCAATGCGGGTAGGGGTGGACGATCTCACGCGACGCAAGCAGCGCGCCGCTTTGCTTCATATCCTGCAGGATCGCTTCGTTGGACTCGTCATAACGCAGTCCCGCGAACTTGCCCGCCGCTTCGCCCTGATACCCTTTATCGTCCACGGGGACAAGGATATCCAGCTTATACTTCACGCCGGTCAGATAGTCCTCCGCGCCGTAGCCGGGCGCGGTATGCACGCAGCCCGTACCGCTGTCCATCGTGACGTAATCCGCACAGCAAAGCAGGCTGTCGCGGTCTAAGAACGGATGGCGCGCGGTCATGTATTCCAGATCCTGCCCGATCAAGCCCGTTTTCACGATCTCGAACGTCTCGATCCCCGCGCTGTGCATGGTGTCGCTGACCAACGCTTCCGCCAGAATGTAGTATTCATCGTTTACCTTCACGACGCAGTACGCCTCGCGCGGATGCACCGCGATCGCAACGTTGCCGGGCAATGTCCAGGGCGTCGTGGTCCAGATGACAAAGTAGGTCTTTTGCAGGTCGAACCCGGACAGCAGTCCCTTATCGTCCGACACGCGGAACTTCACATAAATAGACGTACAGGGCGCGTCCTGATACTCGATCTCCGCTTCGGCAAGCGCCGTTTCGTCGTGTGCGCACCAGTAAACGGGCTTCAAACCTTTATAGATGTAGCCGTTTTCATACATTTTCCCGAAAACGCCGACCTCCTTCGCTTCAAACGAAGGATTCATGGTCAGATACGGATGCTTCCAGTCTCCGACCACGCCGAGACGCTCGAAGGACGCCTTCTGCTGTTCGACAAACTTCATCGCGAACGCCCGGCACGCCGAACGGAACTCCGGGATGCTCATGCGCTTGCGGTCCAGCTTGGACTGCTTGATGATCGCGCTCTCGATCGGCATTCCGTGGTTGTCCCAGCCGGGAACATACGGGGTACGGAACCCCTCCATGGACTTGAACTTGTTGATGAAGTCCTTCAAGACCTTGTTCATCGACGTTCCCATATGGATGTTGCCGTTGGAGAACGGAGGGCCGTCATGCAGAACGAACGAGGGATGTCCCTCATTCGTTTTCAACAGCTTCTCATAGAGATCGATCTCATCCCAGCGCGCCTTGATCTCCGGCTCGCGCTGCGGCAGATTCCCGCGCATCGGAAACGCGGTCGCGGGAAGATGCAATGTATCCTTGTACTCTTTCATGTGTCAATTTATCCCTTTCAAACGGAATCCTTTGATTCCGCCGATTCCTCATTAGGTTGTTCGGGCTGTTTGTTCCCGTCGCTTCCCATCATGTATTCCAAATATTCATCCTCCGCCTCCCGCGCTTTTCCGGTCAGCTCCGGAGCGGGCTCGTGCGGCTGTTCCTGCTCGTCGGCGTCGTCGCCGAACAGGAAGTCCGGCTTACGTTCCGCAAGCTCCTCGGGCTTAGCCGCCTGACGGTCGGCGTTTTCCGCCACGCCCTGCCGCACATCCGTAAAGATGCGCGCCACGACCTCGTCCTCGTCCGGCAAAACGATCTCGTCCAGCTCGTTGACGGAAATATCCTTGACCGCTTCGATATGGGAACGGTACTGATCAAACAGATCCTTTTTGAATTCCACCACGCGGTTGCGCAGCGCCCACATCTCTTCCTTTTCCGCCTTGAGCTGCTCGCGGAACTCGGCAATGACGGCGTCGCAGCGCTCCTTGACCGCTCCCGTTACGATATCCGCGCGCTCATTGGCGTCCTTGATGATCTTTTCCGCCATCTTCTGCGCGGAAAGCAGGGTGCTGCGGATGGATTCCTCCTCGTCCTTGATCTCGTCAAGGTTGGTGACGACAACGTGCAGCTTTCTCTCCAGCTCGTTGTTTTCGCGGTAGGCTTCGGTATACTTTCCGATCAGGAATTCGATATACTCGTCCACCTCGGCTGTGGAGTATCCCTTGATAGACTTGGAAAACGGTTTGTTTTTCAATTCGTGCGGCGCTAACATCTTCGATCGTTCCTTTCCGATTGTGTTGCTGTGTCTGATTGGCATGACAAAGCCTGCTCTCCGTTTCCCGTTTTTTCAGGTCACGGACAGCAGGAGGATCCTGATAATGGTCAAAAACAGAACTGTCGCCATATAGGAGAAGTCAATGCCCATATCTCCCAAGGCAGGAATCCGGTCCAAAACACTTCGGACCGGAGCGACAAACGGTTCCGATACGGCGTAGCAGAATTGCAACAGCTTGGAATCCTCCGATGCAAACAGCGAAAGGATGCACCGCGCAAGGATCACATAGCACAGCAGATTCAGGAACACCAGAACGGCGCCTTCCAAAACCGTAAAGAGCGAGTTCAACACAGAACCCCTTTTTTCTTTTAGAATAATTCGCGGGACTTCGGAGCTTCCTGCTGAGGCGCAGTATCAGCCGTCACGTCCACATTCTTCGGCGTTACGATATACGTCGCGTCCGAAACCTTTTTGATATTCCCCTCGATCGCAAACACGACGCCGCCGAGGAAGTCCAGGATCCGACGGATCGTTTCCTTGTTCGTCTCCTCGAAATTGATGACGACCGTGCGTCTTGCCAAAAGATGCTCGCCGATGCCGAACGCGGAATCGATGCGATCCGGCTTCACGACCTTCATTTCCAAAGCCGCGGAAGAACCGACGCCCGTGCTTTTCGGCGCAGACGCGGGGGCGGATTTCTGCTCAAATTCCTCTGCCGTTCCCTCGTCGTCCGTCGCGAAGTTTTCCTCTTCCTCTTCTACGTATGAATCGTTGTCCTTGAACATATCGTTGATGCGTCCCAAGAATCCCATGATAGACCTCCGTATCCTTTTGATGAAATTTTATATGCCTTTTTCTTTTTCTGTTTTACGGTTTGATCGGCGGCCGCGCCCCGAAGATCGCGCTGCCGATCCTGACAAGGTTCGCTCCGCAGGACACGGCGCACAGATAATCCGAGCTCATGCCCGCGGATAAAACTCTCCAATTCTTATTATCTTCTTTTTTATCCCGAATGTCAATAAATTTCCGATAGATTTTTTCAAAAAACGGAAGATTTTCTTCCGGAAGCGCCGTTTTCGGCGGAATGGTCATCAACCCGCACACCGAAAGATGCGGAAAATCGGCAAGCTTTTCCAGAAACGCTTCCGTTTCCTCCAACCTGATCCCCGACTTGCTTTGCTCGGACGCAATGTTGATTTCGATCAAAACCGGCATCACGATCCCGTGCTTTGCCGCCTGCTTTTCGATCTCCTGTGCCAGGGACAGGCTGTCCACCGAATGGATCATGGACACCTTGTCGATGATATACTTGACCTTGTTCGACTGCAAATGCCCGATGAAATGGATTTCCAGCTTCTCCTTATCCAGCGCGTCGTACTTCTCGACCAATTCTCCGACGCGGTTCTCCCCGATCAGCGTCACGCCGCAGTCCGCGGCATAGTTGATCAGCTCCGGCGGTACGGTCTTGGTCGCCGCAAGCAGTCTCGCTCTGCCGTCCAGCTCCGTCAGGATCCGCTGAATATTCCGTTTGATCTCCTGTTTTTCGTTCAAAACGCTCTTCCTTCCGTCTATTGCAGGATCTTGCCGACGTACAGGTCCTCGCCGGACGTGATCACGGTGTCGTGCAGCGACAGGTAGACGTCCGACTCGTACGCCTTGTTTTCACGGTCCTTGCGCACCTCGTCATACGGTACTTCGCACACGGCAAATTCCTCATTCTGATACAAGATCACCGCTTTCTTGAACACAACGTGCGTTCCGTCCAGCACATAGCAGCCCAATTCACCGTCCAGCACGCGCAGCGCCTCGGCGCTGACCCGAATGCCCCGATAGGTCCCGACCACCAGCTGCACCGTCTGGCAGCGGGTGTAATCGAAGCCGTCCGGCATCGCATTGGAGCTAAACACCAAAACGACGGTGTCCTCGTCCGTCTGCGCAATGCGCTTATGCAGCTTCATGTTCAGACTCACGCCGCCCGAATACGGGAACACGACCGCGTAAGAGTACCCCTCACGGTACGCGCTTGCCGTCCGTTTGTCCGTCGCAACGGCGACATACCATTCGGACGTGGAGACCATCTTCCCGCAGGCGTTTTGCAGAACGCGCTCGTCCGGGGCAGAGCGGGTCAGCTCCGCAAAGCGCCGCAGGGTCAGCTCCTCGATCGCTTCGGGAGTGAAGATCTTCTCGTACCCGTCGGTCACATAGTAGAAATAGCCCGGCTCGCTCGCAAGCACCTGCATCGACCGTCCGGTCAGCGATCGTTTCAGATCCGCCTTTTCCTGCTCCAGCAGATTGATGCGGGTGGTATAGGACGTGCCCTCGGTCGCCAGCAGCGCCTGACGGCGGTTCATCTGTACCCACAGGGCCTCCTCTCCGCGCAGAGCCTTATCCAGATCGTCGTTTGCGACCTGACGGAGCAATTCGACGGTCAGCGATTGGATGCGGTCATCTAAGATCGAAAGGTCGGTCGTCAGTGCGCCCGCGGACAGGTTGGACTGCTCCAGAATGCGGATCTTCCGATCGATCTGTGTGATCCGGTCCTGAACGCTCGCCGCCGCGGTATCCGAATAGGTCACGGCGACCTGCGTTCCGAGCGAAACGCGTTCCCCGTCGTCCACAAGATAGCTGTTCGTTCCGTCGATGCCGCCGAACAGCGGCGTTTCCCGTCGGAAGATATAGCCTTCCAGCTGTACGGTGTCCTGCACCGTGACATAGGTGGTATGCTCGACGTCCACCGTTTCTCCGATGCCCATTGCAAGCTGAAGCACCAGATACGCGCACAGCCCGACCAGCACGACCGTCGTTCCGAACTGTGCGAAAAAGCGTTTGACGCCCTGCTTCATCCCGATGACCCCTCCTTTCCCGCGGTATGTAAGGTTTGAAATGTTTCAAACTTATGACCTTGCCCTTTTGTGCAACACGTTTGAAACAGAAATGTTTCAAACTTTGTTTCAAGCTTTAGTCAACAAAAACCGTTTCCTGCACCGTCATGTGCGAAAACCACGTCTCCTGCCGCTTCGCATAGCGGCGGGTATGCAGGCAGATGGCCTCGCGCACCTGCTCCAACGTACATTCCCCGTCAAAGTACGGGTAAAACTCCTTATATCCGATCGCCTGCGAAGCGGTAGGCGTTTCCCGCAGACCCTGCGCACAAAGCGCACTTACCTCGTTCTCCAGCCCGTCCGCAAGCATCCTTGCCACACGCTGTTCGATCCGTTCGTACAGCGTTTCCCTCGTGTGGGTCGTCAGCCGCACAAAGGTCGGCTCGAACGGGTTGTCCCCCCGCCGGCTGCGTTCGTCCGCCTCGGTTTTCGTCATGCCCGCCGTCTCACAGATCTCCAAAGCACGCAGAACGCGTTTGACGTTGTTCGGATGAATGGCGTCCGCCGCAAGCGGGTCGCGTTT
>CAYPYA010000108.1:0-4511 GCA_964414775.1 uncultured Ruminococcus sp.
GGCAGGGAGATCGTTCGCTCCGCCGCAAACACGCGAACGCCCTTTTCGTATGCGCTCATCGCATAGTCGTGTCCGTCAAATTGAAACCCCGTGATGCAAACGAACAGATCTCCGTACCGCATCGGAGCGCGGGTGTCATAGACCAAGTCGGAAATGTCCGGGTCGGAGATCGCCGTGTATGTACACGGGATGTCTTTTACTACGTCTGTCAGCTTCATGCTCAAAATCACTCCGTTTCTTCATAGTATCCGCGGAATACCACCTGTGCTTTACCGAATATCCTGACGGAACCGATGTCACGATCCCATCTGACGCGAATGCTTCCGCCGCGCTGTACGACCTCCGCTTCCGTTTCCGCTTCTCCGAGCAGAACGGCGGCAACCAGCGCTGCGGCGCTTCCCGTCGAGCAGGAAAGCGTTTCCCCGCATCCGCGTTCCCATGTCCGCATACGGAAATGGCAGCGATCCGTCACGGACAGAAATTCCACGTTGGCGCGTTCCGGAAAGAGCGGGTGCCGTTCCAGAAGAGGACCGTAGGTCGTTACCGTCTCGTCGGAAAGATCGTCCGTACGTACGACGCAATGCGGGTTTCCGAACGAAATATAACTCAATGAGAAGGTTTTTCCGCCCACCGTTTCGTTACGCCCGACGAACCGAACGATCGGAGAACCGATCTCGGCGGAAACCTCTTTGACCGTTTTCCCGTCCCGCACCAGAAATACCTGCTTGCGTCCTGCGAGCGTTTCGACCGTCAAGCAGTTCTTGTCTGTACAGCCGGAGAGGGCATAAAGCATTCCCGCGCTTTGCAGAGCGTTGCCGCACATCTCCGCTTCCGTTCCGTCCGGGTCGAAAATGCGCATCCGGAAGTCCGCGCATGCGCTTGGGCACAGCAGGACCAATCCGTCTCCTCCGATCCCGAAGTGTCGGTCGGAAAGCCGTATCGCCGCGCTTTTCGGATCGCGTAAGGTCTGCTCGTGCAGATCCATGTAAATGTAGTCGTTTCCGTTTGCCTGCATTTTCGTAAAGTACATATGTTCCTCCTAAAATTATAGCATTTCTTTCGGTAATTGCAAGGGGGCGCTGCGGAAAAAAGAGGAGTTTTCGGAATTTTTTTCAACGAATTTCAAAAAAAGTATTGTTGTTTTGAAAAAAATGTGATAAAATCATGTTGGATATCAAAACGGGAGAGGTTTCGGATGAAAAACAGCTTCTTTGCGATGGCGTTCCGTATGAAATATATCCAACGCTGGGGCTTGATGTATTCCATGCAGCCGGAAACGCTTTCCACACATTCTACGGAGGTTGCGCTGTGTGCGCACGCGCTTGCCCTGATCGGCAACGCGAGGTTCGGAAAGCATTATCAGGCGGATCGGATCGCGGCAAAGGGGCTGTATCACGACGTTCCCGAGATCTTTACCGGAGACATTCCCACTCCCGTGAAATATTACAGCGAGGAGACCCATTCCTCTTACGCTTCCGTGGAGCAGGCGGCTTTGGAGAAGCTGTTCGGAATGCTTCCCGACGAACTGCGCGGCGAATATGAGGAGATGTTCCGCTACGACCCCGAGGAGAAAAAGCTGATCAAGGCGGCGGATAAGCTGTGCGCCTGGATCAAATGCCGCGGGGAAGTGACGATGGGAAACGCGGAGTTCGCAAAAGCGGAGCAGACGCTTCTGCAAAGCCTGCATGAGATGCATTGCGAGGAAGCGGAATACTTTTTGGAATCTTTCGGCGACAGCTTTGTACAGCCGATTGATACATTGATCGAATCAAAACAATGAATTTGGAGGAGTTTGACTTATGAAAATCGGCGTGATTTCCGATTCGTTCCGTCTGGATTTTGAGGGCGGCATCCGTTCTGCGGCGGCGCTTGGGGTGTCCGGTGTGCAGAAGTACATGACCCATGCGGACTTTTGCGCGGAAAACATGACCCCGGCAAAGGTGCGCGAGGTGCGGGACATCATGTTGGATAACGGACTGGTGTTTTCCGCGATCTGCGGCGATTTCGGTATCGATTTGGATAAGGATAATGTCGTGGACCGTTCCAAGCGTGTCCTGGAAGCGGCAAAGGAGCTGGGGTGCGATATCGTGACCACCCATATCGGACATATCGAGGAGCAGGAGAACGAGCGTATGGCGAAGCTGCGCGAGCATTGCTATGAGCTTGCGACCTTTGCCGATCGGATGGGCTCCAAATTTGCCTGCGAAACGGGAACGGAAAAAGCGGTCGTCATGAAAGGATTTCTGGATCAGCTCGGCGCAAAGGGACTTTGCGTGAACTTCGATCCGGCGAACCTTGTCATGGTCGCCAAGGACGATCCGGTCGCCGCTGTGTATACTCTGCGCGATTATATCGTTCATACGCATGCAAAGGACGGTATCGTGACGGATAAGACCGATTACGGCTGGCTGGAGGTCCCGCTCGGAACAGGCGGCGTGAATTGGGACGCGTATCTGAAAGCGCTCGACGATATCGGATATCAGGGATACCTGACCGTGGAACGCGAGGTCGGCGAACAGCCCTCCGAGGACATCGGCATGGCGGTGCGCTTCCTGCGTGAAAAATTGAACAAGCTCAGCATTCCTCTCGACTGAAAGGATCACGGAATATGGTACCGTTTCATGTAGATTTGTCCGGAAAGACCGCCGTCGTGACAGGCGGAGGCGGGGTGCTTTGCTCCGCGTTCGCCAAGGCGCTTGCGGAATGCGGCGCGTCGGTCGCCGTTCTGGATCTGAAGCAGGAGGCAGCGCAGGCGGTCGCGGAGGAGATCCGCTCGTCCGGCGGGAATGCCATCGGCGTTTCCTGTAATGTATTGGAGAAGGAAAGCATCGAAGCGGCGCGGAAAGCGGTTCTCGACGCGTTCGGCGGGGTAGACATCCTGCTGAACGGCGCGGGCGGCAACAATCCGCGCGCGACGACGGATCAGGAAACGTTTTCCGTTTCGGATCTGGATCGGGATACCAAGACCTTCTTCGATCTGGACGCGGACGGCGTTTCGTTCGTGTTCAATCTGAACTTTATCGGAACGCTGCTGCCCACGCAGGTGTTTGCAAAGGATCTGATCGGCAAGGACGGCGTGATCTTAAACGTTTCGTCCATGAACGCGTTCCGTCCGTTGACCAAGATTCCGGCATATTCCGCCGCAAAAAGCGCGGTTTCCAATTTCACGCAATGGCTTGCGGTGCATTTCGCAAAGGCGGGCATCCGTGTCAATGCAATCGCGCCCGGCTTCTTCGTAACGGCGCAGAATCAGTCTCTGCTGTTCACAAAGGACGGAAAGCCCACCGAGCGTACCGGTAAGATCCTGGCGGCAACGCCGATGAACCGCTTCGGAAACCCCGATGAATTGATCGGCGCATTGCTGTTTTTGGTGGATAACCGCGCGTCCGGCTTTGTGACCGGAACCGTGTTGCCCGTGGACGGCGGGTTCAACGCCTATTCCGGCGTTTGAGCTTTTCCTTACAGTATATGAAGCAAATACGGATTTTTGACACCACCCTGCGCGACGGCGAGCAGATGCCCGGGATCAGCATGAACATTGCCGATAAGGTGCGGGTCGCCGGCGTGCTGGAGAAATTGCGGGTCGATCTGATCGAGGCGGGCTTTCCCGCCTCCTCCGAGGGCGACCGCAAGGCGGTGGAGCATATCGCCGAGCTGGTGAACGGCTGTACCGTCGTTGCGCTTGCAAGAGCCAACCGCGAGGATATCGACATCTCGGCGGACGCGCTGCGCAAAGCGCAAAAGAAGCGGATCCATGTCTTTATTGCGACCAGCGATCTGCATCTGTCCTGTAAATTGCATATGACGCGCGAGGAATGCCTGGAGCGGGTAAGGGACTGCGTTTCGTATGCCTGCACGCTCGTGCCGGAAGTGCAGTTTGCCGCGGAGGACGCCAGCCGTACCGATCCGGAATTCCTATGCCGCGTGTATCAGACGGCGGTGGACGCGGGCGCTTGCTGCATCGATGTGCCGGATACGGTCGGTTATTCGACGCCGACGGAATTCGGACAGCTGATCGCATTGATCTGCTCCCGTATCCGTTCGGAGCGGGAGATCACCGTCGGCGTGCATTGCCATAACGATCTCGGACTTGCCGTCGCCAATACGTTGGCGGCGATCGAAAACGGTGCGACACAGGTGGACTGTACGGTCAACGGGATCGGCGAACGTGCGGGAAACGCGTCCTTGGAAGAGGTCGTGATGGCGCTGTATGTGCGTGCATCCCTCTATCATTGCAAAACCGGGATCGAAACGACCATGCTTTCCAAAGCGAGTAAAGTCGTTTCTGCGGTCACGGGGATCTATGTCCCGCCGAATAAAGCCATTGTCGGCAAGAATGCGTTTGCCCATGAGTCCGGCATTCATCAGCACGGCGTGCTGGCGAACCGTCAGACCTATGAGATCATTTCTCCGCAGAGCGTCGGCATACGCGAAAGCAGTATTGTATTGGGACGGCTTTCCGGTCATCACGCGTTTGAGGAAAAACTGGCGGAGCTGGACATTCATGTCGA
>CAYPYA010000109.1:0-9021 GCA_964414775.1 uncultured Ruminococcus sp.
ATTTGAAACATAAATGTTTCAATTGATAAGTTTTTCCCTTGAACGTCAAACGACGACGTTCATTTCGCTTTAGCGAAATCGCTTCAGCGAAACCGGCAAAAACTTACGGGTTGGTTAAAAGGGCAAGGTAGCATATTTGAAGCACAAGTGCTTCATTTGATAAGTTTTTACCCATTCATGTGTTGGTTGGAAAAACGTGACCATAAGCATCGCGCATAACAGAAGCATTCTCCCCTTCTGCCGAACATTCGGCGGAAGGGTTTTTGATGCGACCGAAAAATGTATTTTTCATGCTTTTTCCACTTGCATTTTTGGTGTGTTGTATGCTATAATGTGAATACTGGTAATTTGCGCAAATTGCGGTTTCAGACTTCCGCGCTGCCGTATGCGTCGGGCGGAAGTCGTTGATCAAGCGGAAAGGGACATCGGCAAAAGCAAATGGAAAATCTACCCATCCGACAAACCACCGTCGGGATCGACATCGGCTCTACAACGGCCAAGATCGTCATCGCGGAAAACGGTGAAATCTTACATCAGAAATACGAGCGGCACTTCTCTCAGGTACGGCAGAAAACGGTCGAGCTGCTGAAGGAAGCGCAAGCACTTTTGAACGGCAAACAGCTTTCCGTCGCCATCGCCGGCTCCGCCGGTATGGGCATGGCAATGTCCGCGGGACTTCCCTTTGTGCAGGAGGTGTTCGCCACCTCCGAAACGGTGCGCGCCTTTGAGCCGGATACCAACGCGGTCATCGAATTGGGCGGCGAGGACGCGAAGATCATTTTCTTTGACGGCGGGCTGGACGAGCGTATGAACGGCTCCTGCGCCGGCGGGACGGGCGCGTTCATCGATCAGATGGCGACCCTGCTGGACCTTACCAACGACGAAATGGATCGGCTGAGCCTGACGCACAGCCGTATTTATCCGATCGCGTCCCGATGCGGCGTGTTTGCGAAAACGGACGTACAGCCATTGCTGAATCAGGGCGCGCAGAAAGGCGACATCGCCGCGAGCATCTATCAGGCGGTCGTCAATCAGACCATCGCGGGGCTGGCGCAGGGACGGCGCATTCGGGGAAAGGTCATGTTTTTGGGCGGTCCGCTGCACTATTGTCTGGGTCTGCGCCGACAGTTTACGGAAACGCTGGGACTGGACGAACAGCACGCGCTGTTTCCGGAATACGCGCTGTACGCCGTTTCCATCGGCGCGGCGATCTACGCGGCAAAGCAAAAAGAGACCTTTTCCTATGACGAATTGCTGGAACGGCTGCAAAACGCGGCAAATATGGGAAGCGGCGTATCCGCCGAGCCGCCTTTGTTCGCTTCGGAAGCGGAATACCGTGCCTTTGCCGAACGGCATGCGCGGGCGAGCGCGGACTTCGGGGATCTGAGCAAGGCATCAGGCGGTCTGTATCTCGGCATCGACTGCGGCTCGACCACCACCAAGCTGGTCGTGCTGGACGAGGAAAATACCATTCTGTATTCCTATTACGATTCCAACCGCGGCAACCCCGTCGAGATCGTCAAGGAGCAATTGCAGATCATTTACGAGCGTCTCCCCGCAAACGCGTTCCTGCGCGGCAGCGCGGTCACGGGCTACGGGGAGGATCTGATCCGGCATGCGTTCCACACGGACGCGGGGCTGGTCGAGACCATGGCGCATTACGCCGCCGCGCGGTATTTCAACCCGAAGGTGGATTTCATCCTTGACATCGGCGGGCAGGACATCAAGTGCTTCAAGGTACATAACGATTCCATTGACAGCATCATTCTGAACGAGGCCTGCTCCTCCGGCTGCGGTTCGTTTATCGAGACCTTTGCCCGCTCCATGGGCTATTCGGTCGAGGAATTTTCCAAAAAAGGCTTATTCGGCAACGCGCCGGTCAATCTCGGAACGCGTTGTACCGTCTTTATGAACTCGTCGGTCAAGCAAGCCCAGAAGGACGGCGCGTCGGTAGAGAACATCTCCGCGGGGCTTTCCATGAGCGTGGTCAAAAACGCGATCTATAAGGTCATCCGTGCGGCAAACGCCGACGAGCTGGGAAAAGAGATCGTCGTACAGGGCGGGACCTTCCTGAACGACGCGGTCCTGCGTTCCTTTGAAAAGGAGATCGGACGAGAGGTCATCCGTCCGCGGATCGCGCCGCTGATGGGCGCGTTCGGCGCGGCGTTGCACGCGAAGGCGTTGCGGCTTGACAAATCCGCGCTGTTGGATCGGGACGCACTATCCCGCTTCACACACCAAGCCAAAGCCGTCACCTGCAACGGGTGCGGAAACCATTGCCACATGACGGTCAACACGTTCGGGAACGGCGAACGGTTCATTTCGGGGAACCAATGCGAAAAGGGCGCGGGACTGCACACCGAGGGAGAGCCCCTGCCGAACCTGTACGCGTTCAAGCGAGACCTGCTCAAAAGCCTGCCGACCCAAAAAGGCAGGCGGAAGATCGGTCTGCCGATGGCGTTAGGGATGTACGAGCTGCTTCCGCTCTGGCACGGTATTTTCACGTCCTTGCACTATGAGGTCGTCACTTCCCCGCTTTCGACGCGTGAAACGTATATGAAAGGGCAGTACTCCATTCCCTCCGACACGGCCTGCTACCCTGCCAAGATCATGCACGGGCACATCGAAACGCTCATCGAGCAGGGCTGCGATACCATTTTCTATCCCGCCCTGACCTATAACATCGACGAGCATCGGAGCGACAATTGCTACAACTGCCCCGTGGTCGCGTACTACTCCGAGCTGCTGCGCGGAAATATGGAATCCCTGCGCGGCGTGCGGTTCTTCTATCCGTATCTGAATATCAACTCGGTCAGGGAATGCGCCAAGGAGCTGTATATATACCTGCAAAAGCACGACCCCGAGGGGCGGTACACAAAAAAGGACTGCCTTGCCGCCGTGGAAAACGGCATGGCGCAATACAGGCAGTACATGGAGGCAGTACGAAGGGAAGGAGAGCGTGCCGTCCGGTTTGCGCGTGAAAACGGCAAACGCATCCTGATCCTCGCGGGACGTCCCTATCACATCGATCCGGAGATCAGCCACGGTATTGACAAGCTGGCGCTGTCTTTGGGCTTTGTGGCGGTTTCGGAGGACAGCATCGCGCATCTTGCGTCCGTTCCGCCGGTACGCGTTCTGAACCAGTGGACCTATCATTCCCGCCTATACGCGGCGGCGCAGTTCGCGTCGGAAAACGAAGACGTGGAGCTGGTGCAGATGGTCTCGTTCGGCTGCGGCGTGGACGCCATCACGACCGACGAGGTGCGTTCCATTCTGGAATCCCACGGAAAGCTGTATACGCAGCTGAAGATCGATGAGATCACCAACCTGGGCGCGGTCCGTATTCGCTTACGCAGTATGCTGGGCGCTTTGGAAGAACGCGAAAACAAACGGAAAGCGGGTGCGCAGGTATGAGCGAAAACAAGCAGACACAGAACGCCAACCGCGTTGTGTTCACGGAGGAAATGCGCAAGGACTACACCATTCTGGTGCCGACGATGCTCCCCATTCATTTCCGCATGATCTGTCAGATCCTCAACCATTACGGCTACCATGCCGAGCTGCTCGAAAACATCAACGAGCATATCAAGGAATGCGGGCTGAAGTATGTACACAACGACGCGTGCTATCCGTCTCTTTTGATCACGGGACAGCTGATCGACGCGCTGGAAAGCGGAAGGTACGACCCGCACAAGGTCGCGTTCCTGTATTTCCAGACGGGCGGCGGCTGCCGAGCGTCCAACTACATTTTCCTGATCCGCAAGGCGTTGGAAAAGGCGGGCTACCCGTATATTCCGATCATCTCCATGAACTTTGTCGGGTTGGAGCCGAACCCCGGCTTCAAGCTGACCCTCCCCATGGTGATCAAAGGCGTGTCCGCGATCATGTACGGGGATCTGCTGATGGAGCTTCGCAACCAATGCCGCCCCTACGAAACGCAGGCGGGCGTTACGGACGCGCTGGTCAAGCGTTGGGAGCAAACGCTGGCGGGCGAGATCAACGAGCATTTGTTCAGCTACCGCAAGATCAAGAAGAATTACAGAAAGATCGTGGAATCGTTCGCCGCGCTTCCGATGGATCGGAGCGTCAAAAAGCCAAAGGTGGGCATTGTCGGAGAAATTTTCGTCAAATTCTCGCCGCTCGGAAACAATCACTTGGAGGACTTTCTGGTCGCGGAGGGTGCTCAGCCGGTACTGCCGGGGCTGTTGGAGTTCTGCATGTATTCGGTTTACGACAAGATCGCGGACGCGGACCTTTACGGCGTGCACAAGACGCGCAAACGAATTTTCAGTTTCGTCTACCGCTACCTTTTGCGCAAGCAGGAGGACGTCAACCGCATCATCCGCGATAACGGCGTGTTTGACGAGCAGATCGCCTTTGACGAAGCGCGCAAGCGGGTTTCCGAGCTGATCGGGCTGGGCGTGAAAATGGGAGAGGGTTGGCTGTTGACCGCCGAAATGCTTTCCCTGATCAACGACGGCATCAAGAACATCGTCTGCACGCAGCCGTTCGGCTGTCTGCCCAACCACATTTGCGGAAAAGGCATGATGAAGCCGCTGAAGGAGATGTATCCGGATGTGAACTTCGTCGCCGTGGACTACGATCCCGGCGCGACCAAGATCAATCAGGAAAACCGCATCAAGCTGATGCTCTCCAACGCGTTTGAACAGCTCTCGCAGGACGGGAAAAAGCAGGAAACGGTCAAAGAACCGGCGACGGTATAAAACATCTTCTAATCACAGCGGCAAAGAACCATTCCTTTGCCGCTGTGACCGTTTCTGCACCAACAAAAAAGCAAGGTATGTAACAACCTTGCGTCCATATCATCTCTCAAATTCCCGCGCAAGCGGGAATTTGCATTTACGTTTTTGAAGGTCAAAGGGGACTTTTTTTCGCAAAAAGTCCCCTTGAAAAATCATATTCCCGTTCAAATGCTCTTTTACAATTCGCAAACAGCGTCGAGCGCCAGTTGGAGGGCGATCTCGGCGGTGTCCTTTCCCCAATTGCGCTCATCATACGCATCGGGCTTTTCCAACGTATCCGCAGTATACAGAATCTGCCCAAACGTTACCCCGCGAAACTGCGCGCAAGCCGCCATTGCCGCGCATTCCATGTCCACGACTTCGCACCCCTCGGAAATCCGATACCGCACCAAGTCCGTTGTTTCGCGGTAAAAACCGTCGGTCGTCCAGGTCTTGCAGAACGCGTTCCGAAAGCATTTTGCATCCAAAGAGCGTTTGATCGCTTCCACCGCGTTTCGGTTCAATTTGACCGTGCGTGCAGGCGGCAGATAGTGATAGGAGGTCCCCTCGTCCCGCACCGCTTCCGTCGGGATCAAAATCTCATTTTCGGGGAATGGCACCAGTGCGCCGCAGCATCCGACCGCAACGATCTCCCGCACGCCGTGTCCGATCAGAAATTCCATGAACTGCACCACGGCAGGAGCGCCGAGCGGCGCTTGGCAAAGGGTGATCTCCTGCCCGTTACGGTTGACTTGATAGATTGGAAACGTCTTGGTACAGGTTTCAAACACGCCGAGCTTTTCACAGTCATGCTCAGAGACATACTGTTCATATTCCCGATCCAAAAACGGCATGACCGCCTTTTTCGGGAGAGGAAGCGCGTCTCCGCGATTCGGCATGATGACCGCCTGCTGTTCCGTATCCCGTTCTAAGATCGGGAATTCGTGTTTGATCAAAGGCATGGGAATCGCTCCTTTCTGTTTTCGGTATATATCATGAAACATTGGGATGTAGCCGACTGACTGACATGATTGAACGATATTTCTTCCCGTCGGCGTTTTACACGTTGACGACCGAATGGTTGACCGACGCGTCGTAATCGGTCAGCAGCGGCTTGACCTTCTTTTCCAGGAAGCGTTCGGTCTGCAGCGGGGCAAGCCCCACAAAGTCGGACGGAACGAGAAGCGCTCTGATTTCCTGTTCGCTCATGCCGAACGCGCTGTCGGACGCGATCTTCTCCAGCAAATTGCCCGAACCGCCCTCTCTCCGCTCCATTTCCGCTTGCATCGAGCAGCGGCGAATGGCTTCATGCAGCTTCTGACGGTCGCCGCCGCGCTTGACGGCTTCCATCAGGATATTTTCGGTCGCGATGAACGGCAGATAATCCATCAGACGTTTCTCGATCACCTTGTGATTGACGGAAATGCCGCCGGTCACGTCGATGAGCAGGTTCATGATGCCGTCCAGCGCTAAGAAGCCCTCGGAGATAGACACACGGCGGTTTGCGGAATCGTCCAGCGAACGCTCCAGCCATTGGGTAGAGGCGGTCATCGCGCCGTTCATGGCGTTGCAGATGACAAACCGTGCGATCGAGTCGATCCGTTCACAGCGCATCGGATTCCGTTTGTACGCCATGGCGGAGGAACCGATCTGATTCTTGCCGAACGGCTCTTCCAATTCGCCAAAGCTCTGCAAAAGCCGCATATCCTGCGCGAACTTATACGCGCTTTGGGCAATGCCCGCAAGCACGTTCAGGATCCGCATATCCTCTTTACGGGTATAGGTCTGACCGGACACGTCGAACACATCGTCAAAGCCGCAAAGCTGCGCAATGCGCTGTTCCAGACGCAGCACCTTTTCCGTGTCCCCGTCAAACAGACGCAGGAACGACGCCTGCGTTCCGGTCGCGCCCTTGTTTCCGAGCAGACGCAGCCCGTTGTTGACATAATCCAGATCCGCGCAGTCGATCACGAAGTCCTGCAGCCACAGGCAAGCGCGCTTTCCGACCGTCGTCGGCTGTGCGTTCTGTCCGTGTGTATACGCCAGACAGGGGGTGTCCTTTTGCGCAAACGCGAAATCGGACAGATTCTTGATGACCGCCAGCAGTTTTTTACGCAGCAAGTCGAACGCCTGCCGCATCAGGATCACTTCCGCATTGTCCGTGATATAGCAGCTCGTCGCGCCGAGATGGATGATCCCCGCGGCATGCGGAGCGACCTCGCCGTACGCCTTATTGTGCGCCATGACGTCGTGGCGGGTCTGCGATTCGATCTGTGCAACGCGCTCGAAATCGATATCCTCGATATGCGCTTTCAGCTCGTCGATCTGCTCCGTTGTGACGGACAGCCCCAGCTCATGCTCGGCAGTCGCCAGCGCGACCCACAGCTTCCGCCATGTGGAATAGCGGTTTTGCGAGGAAAAGATGCTCTGCATCTCCTTGGAGGCATATCTGCCGGCAAAGGGACTTTCGTAGGTACTGTGTGTCATGCGTCCTTCCCCCTCTTTTCAAACGGTACGCTCGATATACTGGTCGCGTTCCGCGCCGACGGAAATATACCTGATCGGCGTTCCGACGGCACGTTCGATATACAGAACATAGTCTTTCGCCTCCTGCGGCAGTTCTTCGAACCGGCGGCAGGAGGAAATATCGCATTTCCAGCCCTTTAGGGACTCATAGACCGGCTTTGCGTTGTCCAGGATGTGGTTGCTCGCCGGGAAATCGGAGATTTGGTTTCCGTTCCACTCGTAGGCGACGCAGACCGGGATCTGTTCCAGATAGGAAAGGGTGTCGAGCTTGGTCAGCGCGATCACATCCGCGCCCTGCACCCGCGCCCCGTAACGGGAGGCGACGACGTCAAAGCCGCCGACGCGACGGGGTCTGCCGGTCGCCGCACCGTATTCATGACCGACCTTACGCAATTCCTCTCCCTCGTCCCCGAACAGCTCGCAGGTGAACGGTCCTTCTCCGACGCAGGAGGAATATGCCTTCATGATCCCGACCACCAGATCCAGCTTGTGATTCGGGACGCCCGCGCCCACGGGACCGTAGGCGGCGATGGTATTGGAGGACGACGTAAACGGATAGATACCGAAATCAATGTCGCGCAAAGCGCCGAGCTGTGCTTCCAGCATGACCTTTTTTCCTGCCTTCAGCGCGTTGTCCAGATACACGCCGGTATCGCAGATGAACGGACGGAGAACCGTTCCGTAACGCACCAAATGCGCATACATCTGCTCGAACGACTGCTTCTGTTCCCCATAGCCCTTTTCCAGCGTCAAGTCCTTCCATTCGAGAATATCCGCCAGATGCTCCCGGAACGACGGCTCGTCCAATCCGAGCAGATCGATCATACGGATGCCCTTTTTGAAGTATTTATCGGCATACACCGGCGCGATGCCGCGGCGGGTCGAGCCGAATTTCTTATCGGCAAGTCTGCCCTCTTCGGCGCAGTCCTGCTGTACATGATACGGCATACAGACGATGGCGCGGTCGCTGATCTTCAGATTTTCGGGAGTGATTTTGATCCCTCTGGCTTGCAGTTTCTCCATTTCCTCGCACAGGTGACGGATATCCACCACCATGCCGTTTCCGAGCACGTTGACGACCGTCTCGCGCAAGATGCCGGACGGAAGCAGGTTCAGAATGAACTCGCCCTTCTCATTGATGACCGTGTGACCGGCGTTGTTCCCGCCCTGATAACGGACGACAACATCATAATCCCGAGAAAGCAGATCCACCATTCTGCCCTTTCCCTCGTCTCCCCAGTTCGTACCCGCGATTGCTGTTAACATCGTTTTGACCGTTCCTTTCCGATACCGAAAGTTCCCTTTCGTTTTCGTCCATAGCAATTGGACAAATTACATTTCATTATAGCAAATGATTCTTGCCTTGTCAATCTTTTTCCGCAAAAGACACGGAAATTCCCAGCCGATCGGGAACGTCGGCAATGCGTTCGCAGAAGCAATCCCCCGCCGTGCGCAGCTGCTCCTCGCTTTGGTGTCCGCCCGCGATCAGCAGGCAATGGGCGTTGCAGGCGTTTGCGGTGTCCAGATCGTGCAGCATATCTCCGATGAACCAAACGTCTTTGCCGTCCAGTCCGTGCGAAGCGCAAAACCGTTTCGCCCGTTCGACCTTGGACGGTACGTCCCACGCGTCGGCAAGCAGCAATTGCTCAAAAAAGGGAAGCAAGCCCAGCCGCTGCAGGATCGGATAGATGCTGTCGCGGTGTCCCGAAGACAAAAGGATCTGATGCACGCCCGCGCGGCGCAGGGTGCAAAG
>CAYPYA010000110.1:0-2069 GCA_964414775.1 uncultured Ruminococcus sp.
CATCCGCTTTTCCGGCGCAGGCGCGAGCCTTTCCGCGGAGGACGCCGAAAGAGCCTTCTCCTCTCTGCCGGACGCGGTCGTCGTCTCCTTGGAAGCCGACGCGCAAACGGTCTTGGCTACCGCCGCTCTGGCAAAGGAAAAGGGCCTGCCGCTGTTCATCGACGCGACCGTTCCGCGCGGCTCGGGTACAGGGCCGTTCCCGTTCGAGTAGATTCCCAAAGCGGAAATTCTGCTGTTGAACGAGGACGACGCGCTGCTGCAAACGGGGATTTTTACCAACAACGAGGAAAACCGCAAGCTCGCCTGCTATACCCTTCGCAAACGGTTTGACGTGCGTTACGTTCTTCTGCAGCTCGGCAGCCGCGGCTGCTTCCTGTATGACGGAAAGTATTTCAGCGCCATTTCGTCCTTCGATGTGGAAACGACCGACCCCGCCGGCGCGTCCGAAGCGTTCGGCGCGGCGCTGATCGGCGCGTATATGGAAACCGGCGACCTGCGCTCCGCCGCGGATTTCGCCAACACCGTCTACGCCAAGACCGCCTCCCGCTTCGGCGGCTTCCGCACCCTTCCGACCCGAAGCGAGCTGTAAGGCTGTAAAATTTTAAGGCGAAAAACTTACATAATAAAGAAAAAAACCGTGTAGAAGGTCCTTCCTTTTCTACACGGTTTTGTTATCGATCGTATTCCTTCCGAGAACTTTTTTCGGTCTTTTCCGACCTTATCGTTTTCCGCCTTGCGCCGTTTTCACTTCGATCAGGCAATCGCTGCCCGGGCGGCGATGCTCGTCCAGAATGATCTCCCCGATGGAATCGGCGGTGATCCTGCCGTGGATCGGGTTCTTCACGCTGACGATCTCCCCGCGCACGTTTGCCTGCACCGTGCAGTTCTCAAACGCAAGATCGCACCCTTCCATCGTGCAATCCTCCAATACAAGGTCCTCACAATAGCAAAGCGGCTGCGTGCCTGTGATCGTACAGCGCACCAAACGCAAATGCTTGGAATACCAGCCGAGATACTCCCCCGCGACCACGCTGTCATACACCGTGACGTTTTCGCTGTGCCAGAACGCGTCCTTGGTGTACAGCTTGCTGTTCCTGACCGTCGCGTTCCGCACATACTGGAACGAGTACTTCCCGTGAAACTCCGTGTCCTCCATCCGCACGTCCGAGCTTCCGAACAGGAAGTATTCGGACGTCAGCTTGCAATTTGCAAACGAGATATCATGACAGCGCCAGCCGAACTCCGCGCTGTTCACCTCGCAATCCTGCAAGGACACCTTTCGGCACTCCCGAAACGCCTTGATCCCTCCCAAAACGCTGTTTTTTACCGTAACGTTTTCGTCGTACCAAAGCGCGGCGCGGCAGGTTTCCGTCATCACGCAACGCTCCATCGTCAGATCGGTATCGTGCCAGAGCGGATAGCGAAGTGCAAAATAACAATCGACCGCCGTGACGTCGCGGCTCTCCTTCAGCGCCGACTCCCCGTCCGCTTCCCCCTCAAAACGGCAGTTCTCCAGTCGGACGCCCTCCGAACCGTACAGCGCACGCTCCGCGTCAAAACTCTGTTTACAAATCTTTTTCATATGCTTCGTTCCCTTTCCTTTTGCATGAAGTAAAACCCGATCGGCGAATCGTGATACGAAAACACCGATCCACACCCCGAGCAACGCGCCGAACAGGACGTCAGTCGGGAAATGTACATATAGATAAATACGTGAAAAAGCAATGGACACCGCGACCGGTATGGAGATCCAGCCGAAGCGGCGTTCCCGCAGGGTCAGGATCGTCGCCGCGATCGCCGAGGACACCGTATGCCCCGACGGAAACGAGTAGTCCGACGGCATTCCGATCAACAGCGGGTACGATTCGTTCAGCCAGCACGGGCGCGGGCGCGCGACCGACAGCTTCAGCGCCACGTTGCAGATCAAGACCCCCAACAGCAGTCCGATCAGGACCGGAACGCCGTTCCTGCGATGCTTTTTCATACAAAGCAGGACGAGCGCGGCGGCGATCCAGATCCACCCGCCGTTTCCGAGAAAGGAAATGAGCGGCATCAACACGTCGAACACG
>CAYPYA010000111.1:0-2929 GCA_964414775.1 uncultured Ruminococcus sp.
GAGTGAAAAGTGAAAAGAAAAGGAAACCTTTTCGCTAAAGCGAAAAGCTGACAAATTCATTCATAATTCACTATTATTTCATTTTCGCTTTTCGCTCCCACGAAAAGCCACCAATTCTCTTCACTCTTCTCTTTTCTCTCGTCTCTCTTCACTACTAAATATTTTTTCGCTTTTCGCTCCCGCGAAAAGCTACCGAACCTATTCACTATTCACTATTACTTCTAACTTTAAGAAAGCCCTTTCTTATGTCATTCATCGAACTAAACGACATCTCTTTCCGGTATCGCCCGGGCGACCCGGACGTTCTGCATCGCCTGTCCCTCTCGGTCGAGAAGGGCAGCTACGTTGCGATCTTGGGGCACAACGGCAGCGGCAAAAGCACGCTGGCGAAGCTGCTCTGCGGCCTTTTGCAGCCGTGTACGGGGAGCGTCACCGTGGCGGGGTTTTGCACGTCGGACGAGGATTCCCTGCCGCGTTTACGCGAAAAATGCGGGATGATCTTCCAGAATCCCGACAACCAGCTGGTCGCAAGCGTGGTGGAGGAGGACGTCGCGTTCGCGCCGGAGAATCTCGGACTGCCGCGCGAGGAGATCCGCAGACGGGTGGACGACGCGCTTGCCGCCGTGGGCATGACGGAGTATGTCAAGCACGCGACCGCCAAGCTGTCCGGCGGACAGAAGCAGCGGGTGGCGATCGCGGGCGTGCTGGCGATGCAGCCGGACTGCATCCTGTTTGACGAGGCGACCGCCATGCTCGACCCGAACGGGCGTAAGGACATTTCGGCGGCGATGAAAACGCTCAACCGCGAAAAGGGCATCACGGTGCTGACGATCACACATGATATGTCCGAAGCCGTCGAAGCCGACCGCGTGCTGGTCTTAGACCACGGCAGGCTGCTGATGGACGGCACGCCGCGCGAGATCTTCTCCCGCGTGGACGAATTGCAGGCGGTCTCGCTGTCCGTTCCGCAGGTGACAGACCTTTTGCATCGGTTTCACCGCTTCCCCTGCGGCATCCTGCACACGATGGAAGCCGCGGACGTTTTACAGAAGGCGATGCTCCGTCCGATCCGGGCGTCGGGGGAAACGCCGATCACAAAAAAGAGTTCCGAGCCGCCCGTTCTGGAATTGCGGGAGGTCTCGGTGATCTACGGAGAGAACACGCCGTTTCGCAAGGCGGCGCTGGACGGGGTGTCCGTTTGCTTCCCCAAGGGGGAGGTCATCGGCATCATCGGGCATACGGGCAGCGGCAAAAGCACGCTGGCGAGCCTGCTCAACGGACTGCGCAAGCCGACGGCGGGAAGCATTTTCTTAAACGGGAAGGACCTGTGGGAGCATCCCAAGCAGATGAAGCAGATCCGCTCCCGCGTCGGACTGGTGTTCCAGTACCCGGAATATCAGTTATTTGAGGAAACGACGGAAAAGGACATCGCGTTCGGTCCGAAGAACATGGGGATCGACGGAGACGAATTGAAAGAACGGGTCGCACGGGCGGCGCGGTTCTGCGGGCTGGGAGAATCGGAATTGCAGAAAAGCCCGTTCGAGCTGTCCGGCGGACAGAAGCGGCGGGCGGCGATCGCGGGCGTGATCGCAATGCAGCCGGAGGTGCTGGTGCTGGACGAACCCGCCGCGGGGCTTGACCCCAAGGGCAGGGAGGAAATTTTCGGCGGGCTGATGGAATACCGCAGACAGCAGAACGCGACCCTGCTTCTGATCTCGCACAGCATGGAGGAGGTCGCGCGGTACGCCGACCGCATCCTGGTTTTGAAGGACGGGAAATGCTATCTGTACGGAACGGTCGCGGAGGTGTTCGGGCAGGCGGAAAAGCTGTTCGACGCGTCGCTGGATGTGCCGCAGATCACAAAGCTGTTCATCGAGCTGAAAAAACGCGCTCTGTGCTTTGAAACCGACGTTTACACGGTCGGGTACGCGAAGAAACGGATCGAACCCTGCCTCGGCTCGGGCGGACTGTCATCATGAAAGGCAGGAAACGCATATGCTGAAAGATATGACGCTGGGGCAATATTACCCCGGCGATTCCCTCCTGCACCGCACGGACCCGCGCATCAAGCTGGTGCTGCTGGTGCTGTATTTGGTGTTCGTCCTGCTGGCGAAGAACGTCGCCGCGCTGGGCGTGATCCTGTTCACGACGGCGGGGCTGGCATTGCTGTCGCGCATCCCGCTGAAGGTGCTGTTCCGTTCCGTGCGCCCGATTCTGTTTCTGCTGCTGTTCACGGGATTGCTCAACCTGTTCTTTACGCGCGGGGAAACGCCCCTGTTCGAATGGAAGTTTATCCACATCTACCCCGAGGGCGTGCGCACGGCGGTGTTCATGCTGCTGCGGCTGATCTGTCTGGTCTGCGGGAGCAGTCTGCTGCTTTCGTTCACGACCAGTCCGCTGTCGCTGACCGACGCGATCGAATCCCTGTTTTCCCCGCTGCGCAAGCTGCACGTTCCGGTGCATGAGTTCGCCATGATGATGACGATCGCGCTGCGGTTCATCCCGACGCTGACGGAGGAAACGGATAAGATCATCTCCGCGCAGAAGGCAAGAGGAGCGGATCTGGAAAGCGGCGGACTGATCAAAAAAGCCAAGGCGATGATCCCGATCCTGATCCCGCTGTTCGTTTCCGCGTTTAGGCGGGCAGACGAGCTGGCGGACGCGATGGAATGCCGCTGCTACCACGGGGGCGAGGGAAGAACCAAGCTCAACGTGATGAAAAGCAGACCGGCGGACTATGCGTTTCTGACGGTGATGCTTGTGCTGCTTGCGTCGGTGATCCCCGCGAACCGGTTTCTGACGTTCACGGTGGGAATGTTTACACTATGAAAGGAAGAATGGGTACGGCATGACGGTCGCGCTGTGTCTGGCATACAAGGGAACGAAATACTGCGGCTGGCAGGTACAGCCCAACGGGGTCAGCATCCAA
>CAYPYA010000112.1:0-1544 GCA_964414775.1 uncultured Ruminococcus sp.
CTGCTGTTCATCGACGAGCTGCATACCATCGTCGGCGCGGGAAAGAGCGACGGCGCTATGGACGCGGGTAATCTGCTCAAACCGATGCTTGCCCGCGGGGAACTGCATTGCATCGGCGCGACCACGCTGGACGAGTACCGACAGTATATCGAAAAGGACGCCGCGCTCGAACGTCGGTTCCAGACCGTTTTGGTTTCCGAGCCGTCCGTTGAGGATACCGTCGCGATCCTGCGCGGCTTGGAGGAACGGTTTGAGAATTTCCACGGCGTGCGTATCATGGACAGCGCCATCATTGCCGCCGTGACGCTTTCCAACCGCTATATCACCGACCGTTTCCTTCCGGATAAGGCGATCGACCTGATCGACGAGGCGTGCGCGATGGTGCATACCGAGATCGAGTCCATGCCGACCGAGCTGGACGTTCTGCGCCGCAAGAGCATACAACTGGAGATCGAGGAAGCCGCTTTGAAAAAAGAGGACGACGACATTTCCCGTGAGCATCTTTCCGAGCTGCAAAAGGAGCTTGCGGGAGTCCGCGAGCAGTACGCGTCCCTGCAAGCCAAATGGGAGAACGAGAAGTCCGGCTTGGATAAGGTGCATGATCTGAAGGCCAAAATCGAACAGGTGACGGCTGACATCGCGTCCGCCGAACGGGAATATCAATTGGAAAAAGCCGCCGAGCTGAAATACGGAGAGCTTCCCAAATTAAAAGAACAGCTTGCCGCGGCGGAAACGCAAGCGTCCGCGGGAAGCGAAAAGAAAACGTTCCTGCGGGATAAAGTGACCGACGCGGAGATCGCGGGCATCGTGGAACGCTGGACAGGCATTCCCGTTTCCCGTTTGATGGAGGGCGACCGTGAGAAGCTGATGCACTTGGGCGATACGCTGCATCAGCGCGTGATCGGACAGGACGAAGCGGTGGAGAAGGTCGTCGGTTCCATTCTGCGGTCCCGTGCGGGCATCAAAAATCCAAACCGTCCGATCGGATCGTTCCTGTTTTTGGGACCGACCGGCGTGGGCAAAACGGAGCTTGCCAAGGCGTTGACCGAAGCGCTGTTCGATGATGAAAAGAATATGATTCGGATCGATATGTCCGAATATATGGAAAAATACGCCGTTTCCCGTCTGATCGGAGCGCCTCCCGGCTATGTTGGCTACGAGGAGGGCGGTCAGCTGACTGAAGCGGTGCGGCGAAGACCCTATTCCGTCGTTCTGTTCGATGAGATCGAAAAGGCACATCCCGATGTATTCAATATTTTGCTGCAGGTGCTGGATGACGGAAGGATCACGGATTCGCACGGACGGACCGTGGATTTCAAGAATACGGTGATCATCCTGACCTCCAATCTCGGTTCGCAGTACCTGCTGGACGGGATTCGGGAGAACGGGGACATTTCGGAGGAAGCACGCGCGGCGGTCACGTCGTTGCTGCGTCAGTCCTTCCGACCGGAATTTCTGAACCGCTTGGATGAAACGGTGTTCTACCGTCCGCTGACCAAAGAAAACGTCAAGGGGATCGTGGATCTGCTGCTTGCCGATCTGAA
>CAYPYA010000113.1:0-3343 GCA_964414775.1 uncultured Ruminococcus sp.
GCAATTGAAGATCAAAGAGCTGCTGGCGCGTATCACAGACGAGGTACGGGAGGTCATCATCGCCACCAATCCGAGCGTGGAGGGAGAAGCGACCGCAATGTACTTGGGAAAGCTGTTAAAGCCGCTGGGCGTGAAGGTGACGCGGCTTGCCTACGGTCTGCCGGTCGGCGGAACGCTGGAATACGCGGACAACACCACACTGCTGCGCGCCATCGAAGGACGAACGGAAGTATAAACCGTATAAAGCCATTGAATGCAGAAAATCCATGTACCCAAAAAGCGGATACATGGATTTCTTTGTTTCAGAGCGTTTCGCCGACCGCTTTTTATGCGGCGGTGTATACATAAAACTTACGCGTTTTCCTCCGACAGTTCCGAAACCGTTCCGATGAACAGCGGGAGATCGGTCTGACTGTCCACGATCATATACAAAAACGGGCGATTCAGATCAATATTAATGTAGGTTGGAACAGAATCGGTAGCCATACCAACACCGGTCGCCGCAGCGGCCTTTGTTCCGGTTTCGCTGACCTCTATAAAGGTTTTTTGGACCACGCTGCCGATAAACAGAGTATCAAGGTTTGCGATACGATGAAAATCTGCGCGATAACGTTCAAACGCATCCTGCATCCCCATCGTTTTCAGCGTTTCCTTCAACGAATAGGTGCATTCCTGCTTGAATTTCGGCATCGTTGCGATCACATCGGCATACTGCCCGTTCACGAGCAGTGCTTTCAATTTTTCGGCGGTCAGAGACGCGATATAGTCATCCAGGGAAACGCCCTCGTTCGGAAGCAGGGCAACGAAACGGTACCGATCGCCCGCATACGGTTTGGCAAAGCCGATCGCATCCGCGTCCTTGTACAGGATCTCCTCATCGGAACGCATCATGCTGACCGTTGTTTCCGTTCCGTCCTCATTCGTGAAAATGCCGTCTTTCACATCGCTTTCCTCATAAGCCTCTTTCCAGCCGGCGTCGAACACGATCGCGTTGACCAGATACATAAAGATATTGGGATCGACCTTATCCAGCAGTTTCGGGATCATTCCGTCCGTGTGTTCGTTGACCCAGTCGTTGACGCCTTCCAGCATCGACTGCCCATCCTGCGTTTGAAACACATCCGCGTCGTAGTAATCCTTGCAGGCCTGTAAGAACGGCTGTTCAACCGTGGAACCGTCGAAAAACCAGATGGAATCCGCGAAGCGGAACTGTTTTTCCTCGCCGTCCGTCAGCGTTTGCAGATAGCTATGCAGATAGGCATTGAGCTGTTCGACGGTCATTCCCCCGCCGAGCACGGCTTCCATTTCCGTTTTGGTCTGCCCGTCCGCGCCGTTTGCGGTCATGGACAAAGCAAGCATTGCCGAAAGCGGAGAGAGCAATTGATTCTTTCCTTCGCCGGGCTTTGCGTTTTTCAGCAATTCCACCGCAAACGACATTTGCGCCTGTACGAACGCGTCGTCCGGCTTTTTACCCTCTACCGACTTCGCCGACAGATTGGCGGTCAGCTGTTTCAGCTTCCCGTTTGACGGGATCGATCCGCCCATCGATTCGATGATCGATTCCTCTGTCCCTGCAGAAGATGCGTTTGGCGTCTCCTGATTCGCACAGCCTGCCAATTGCAGCGGAAACGCGAGCGACAAAAGCACGCAGAGAACAACAAAAACCTTCTTTTTCATACACAGAACCCCTTTCCTTTTTCGCGGTATGTTTTTCTTTCTTAAAAGATATTCTTCTTGTTGTCAGAATAACATAAAAAAACGGCAATGTCAATAGCATTTGCCGTTTTTTAACAAATATTCTAAATAAATTAGTACTCGAAAAAGCCTTCGTAAACGGAAACGGCGTTTCCGGTCAGCAAAACGCGCTCGTCGGTATAGTTGACCGTCAGGTCGCCGCCCGGCAGCTTGACCGTGACGTCGCTTCCCTTTTCGCAGAAGCCGTTCTCCACCGCCGCGATGACGGCGGCGCAAGCGCCCGTTCCGCAGGCGAGCGTTTCCCCGTTGCCGCGTTCCCAGACGCGGATACGCAGATTGTGGCGGTCGATGACGCGGACAAACTCCGTATTGATGCGTTCGGGGAAGCAGGGCGCGTGTTCAAACAGCGGACCGAGCGTCGCAAGCGGCAATGCGTCAATGGATTCGCAGAACACCACGCAATGCGGGTTTCCGACCGACACACAGGTGACGCTGTACTCCGTTTGGTCGATGCGCAGCGGGTATTGCACCATGGTTTGCGTATCACAGGTTGCGGGAAGAGCGGAAACGGAAAAATCCGCTTTCCCCATATCCACGCAGACCGTATGCACCTTGCCGTCCCGCAGGTACAGCTTCAGGCGGCATACACCGCTCGCCGTCTCCACGGAAAGCGTTTCGCTGCGGATATATCCGTTGTCATACAGGTATTTTCCGACGCAGCGCAGGTTGTTTCCCGCCATCCTGCCCTCGCTTCCGTCACGGTTGTAGGTACGCATCCGCACATCCGCCACGCGGGAATGCTCGAGCAGAACGATCCCGTCGCCGCCGATCCCGTAGTGTGCGCGGCAAAGATTGACGCACAGGGATTCGGGACAGGTGATCGAGCCGTCAAAGTTTTCAATAAAGATATAGTCGTTTCCGCAGGACTGCATTTTGGCAAACGGAATTTTTCTGTGCCACATGCGCATATGGTTCAGATCCACCAATTCGGTATTGAAGGCGTTGAACCGACTGTCGATCATTTCCGTCAGCGCGTTGGCGGTATCCAGCGAGGTCAGGCAGGGAACGCCCAGCTGCATGGCGCGGCGGTGCAGGGCGATATAGTCCCCGACCGTTCCGTCCTTGACAGCACCCGTATAGACCAGATAGGTAAAGCTTCCGCTTTCCAACGCGGGGATGATCTGTTCCTTTTCCACGGTCTGCACGTCGATGCCGAGCGAGCGGATCGCGTTAGCAGTACCCTCCGTAGCATACAGCCGAATGCCGAGATCGAAAAAGCGTTTGGCAAGCGAAATGACTTCCTCGTAATCCGTTTCCTCCACGCTCAGCAATACGCCGGATCGACCGTTCGTATGCGACGCGGGCAAGGAAAATCCCGCCGCGGACAGCCCCTTGAACAAGGCTTCCGCCATGGTTTTCCCGATTCCCAGCACCTCGCCCGTCGATTTCATCTCCGGTCCGAGTATGGAGTTTGCGTCCCCCAGTTTCTCAAAGGAGAACACCGGCACCTTGACCGCGAAATACGGCGGCGTGCGGTACAGTCCGCTTCCGTATCCGAGCTCGGACAGCCTTGCCCCAAGCATCACCTTCGAGGCAAGCTCCACCATGGGAACGCCCGTCACCTTACTGATATACGGAACGGTACGGG
>CAYPYA010000114.1:0-2740 GCA_964414775.1 uncultured Ruminococcus sp.
AAGGATCGCGCACAGCTCCTCCCCAAAAGATCTGATCCCCGCGTTGATCGGCTCGTATACCTTTTCCAACGCCACGCGTCCGCTTCCGATCGAAAAAATGGTGCGGATCGCGGGCATGGCGGCGTTCAGAACGTTGTTGCCTCCGACGCTGACGCTCACAAGCGACGCGCGCTCCAACGCTTCCGCTTTCCCGCCCCGCAAAAATTCCAACAGCTCGCCGCCCGTCTGTCCGTCCACGCCGTAATTGTATTCGCTGTACCCCAGCCGATTTGCCAGCAGCGCCGAATACCGCTCCTTTTCCGGCTCGTTCAGGCGATAGCCGCTGCAGATCGAATCCCCCAGCGCGACATAGACCCGCTCCCCCGTGACGAACGTCTCCACGGCGTGCTTTTTTGCCACGCCGCACCCCGTACACCCCAACGCCGCAAACAGCGTCAACACCGACAAAAGCATCAAACCGTACACCCTTTTTTTCATGCTCCGACCACACTCCCGCTTTTCCTGTATCCGGTTTTGAGTTTTGCCTCTTTTTTGCGGCGTCAAGCAAGGTCTGAAAAAATAAATTTACTTTCGAAAAGACGAAAAAAGAACACCTGCGCGGCGTTCTTTTTTGTGTTCCGATCCGTTATTTCAGGATTTCCAGCCAGTCCAGCACGGTCAGCACGATCCCGACCAACACATACAAGCCGAGCACGCTCCCGACGATACTGAACAGCCAACCGACCACCGGCACCCAAGCCACCAGGCTGATGACCAGCCCCGCGACCAGTCCCGCGACCAGATGCACGATCAGCATGACCACCAAAGAGGTCACGTCCTTATGCTTGGTCTTGAAGGAGATCGGCCAAATCGTTTTCAAAAGATCCATGCGTACTTTTCCTTTCGCAATGTTTTATATGTTTTGTTTCGTTTCACCGTAAAGAATGATCATTATTCTTCGGAAATTTCTTCCAAGATCCACAAAATGCTTTGGTATTCCAGCGTCGTGGGCGCGTGCAGACCGAAGTTCATCAGCGCGTCTCCGCGGCAGACCTGTCCCGTGAACCTCTCCCTGTACAGCGCGTCCGGCTTCAGCCCGCGCAAAGCGATGCGTTCGTTGTTCCCGTACAGGCGCACGTGCGTCAGCACATACCCCGCCACACAGACCGACCGATCCGCGGACACCGTGCACCACGCCGAGCAGGGCTCCGCAAACGGGTTGCGCAGACGGTAATAGGTTCCGTTCACCAGGCAATCCCCGTACTGCTTGTACAGCTCCCCGCCGAAGCGAACGCGCTCCTTTTCCTCGTCGGACAACGCCGTCGGGTCCAATTCGTACCCGAACGAACCGGTCAGCGCGACGCAAAGCCGCGTATCGAACGGCGTCACGTGTCCCGTCTGGTGATTGGGAGACGCGGAAACATGCGCACTCATGGCGGACATCGGGTAGACGAGCGACGTGCCGTACTGAATGCGCAGACGCTCGATCGCGTCGGAGTTATCGGACGTCCAGACCTGCGGCATATAGTAGAGCATGCCCGCGTCAAATCGCCCGCCGCCGCCCGAGCAGGACTCGAACAGCACGTCGGGGAAGTCCGTCACCAGTCTTTCCAGCAGCGCGTACAGACCGAGATAGTAACGGTGCACCACCTCGCGCTGACGCTCCTTTCCCAACGGCTGACTGCCGACCTCGGTCATGTTGCGGTTGTAATCCCATTTGACGTAGGCGATCTTGCCGCCTTTCAGGACCGAAGAAATCGACTCGTACAGGTAGTCGCAGACCTCCGGGCGCGACAGATCCAGAATCAACTGCTTTCTGCCCTCCGAGCGCGGACGGTTCTCGACATGCAAGCACCAATCGGGGTGTGCGCGGTACAGATCGCTGTCCGGCGAAACCATTTCCGGCTCGAACCAGATGCCAAGCATCACGCCGAGACTGTGCAAATGGTCGGCAATGCCCTCGATCCCGTTCGGCAGCTTGCGGCGGTCCACCACCCAGTCGCCGAGCGAGCAGTTGTCGCTGTCCCGCTTGCCGAACCAGCCGTCGTCGATCACAAGCAGCTCCACGCCAAGCTGTGCGCTGCAATCCCCGATCTTTTTCAGCCGCTCCTCGTCAAAGCCGAAATAGCACGCCTCCCAACTGTTCAGCAGCACCGGACGGCGCACGTCGCGGTACTTCCCGCGGCAAAGGCGGGTGCGGAACAGGCGGTGCAGGTTGTGCGACATGGTCTCCAATCCGCTTGCCGAATAGGTCATGACCGCTTCGGGCGTGAAGAAACGCTCTCCCGCCTGTAAATTCCAGGAAAATTCCTCCGGATTCAAGCCGATCAGGGCGCGTGTCGCGTCAAACTGTCCGGCGGCGGCCTCCGCCGTGAAGGAGCCGGAGTAAACCAAAACCGACGCATACACGTCCCCCGCCGTTTCGCTCGCGTCATGAGAGGTAAGCAGCAGGAACGGGTTGTGTACGTGCGAGGACGCGCCGCGCCTGCTGGACAGCAGAAAGCGTCCGTGGGCAAGCATCTGTCGCTCGATCTGCCGTTCGCGGCAATGCGTTCCGTAGTTGGAGATCACGTCAAAGCCGACGCGGTCGAAATCCACCGACGCACTCATCGCGCGGCGGATCACCAGCGGCTCCGTCCCGCCGTTGCAAATGCACGCGTACCGCGTCAGAACGTCAAAGTCCTCCAAAACGCAGTAGTACAGCTCGACTTCGACCCCGCTGACCTCGTCGCGCAGCCGCAAAACCAGCGTCTGTGCACGG
>CAYPYA010000115.1:0-4159 GCA_964414775.1 uncultured Ruminococcus sp.
CCGCTGACCTTTTTCCCGACGGACTGGAACGACAACCCGTTTGTGGAGCGCGCCGCGAAACAGCTCGGATTTCCCATGATCGCCAAAGAGTGCTTCGGCTCGTTCGGGAAACAGGTCTGGCTGTTGGAAAACAAGCAACAGCTTACGGAACGCCTGCAAAAATCCGCTGACAAGGGGATGCTGCTGCAGCAATTCATTTCGTCCTCCCGCGGGCGTGACATTCGCATTCAGGTGGTCGGCGATCGGGCGATCGCGTGTATGTACCGCTATTCGGATACGGATTTCCGCGCCAACATTTCTTCCGGCGGAAAGATGAAGCCGTATACGCCCGATCGTCTGCAAACGGAGCTGGCCGTTCGCGCCTGTCGGGAATTGGGTCTGTCGTTCGGCGGGGTGGATCTGCTGTTCGGAAAGGACGAAGAACCCATCCTTTGCGAGGTCAATTCCAACGCGCATATCCGCAATATTCTGGATTGTACCGGCGTTGACGTCGCAGGAGAGATCCTGCGGCATATCCTGTCCTGCCTGAAGGAGAAACCCGTATGAGCCGCCGTCTGACCGGATGGCTGGTCTACACGGGAGAGGGCGCAGAACGCAATCGGGAATTCATCGGCTTTTGGATGCGGGAAGCGGAAAAGCGAGACCTGCTTCTGACCTTGAAATACGCCTGCGACGCGCTCACGCCGCCGTTTCCCGATTTTGCGGTCGTGCGGACGATGATGCCGTCCTTGAGCCGTCGTTTGGAGGACGCCGGAGTGGCGGTATTCAATCCCGCCGTTGTCAGCGAAGCCTGCAACGATAAATGGAAGACCTACTGCCTGGCAAGCGAGCTGGGCGTTCCGTATCCCAAAACAGAATGGGTTCCTCACCCGGAAACGTTTGCTTCGGATACGTTTCCGTATGTGCTCAAATCCTGCTGCGGACACGGCGGCAGCGAGGTATTTCTGGTGCAAAATTCCGAGGAAGCAAAAAAAGCATCGGACAGACTGCGCGGGGTCCCCTGCGTGGCGCAGGAGGTTGTTTCCGACATCGGAAAGGATCTGCGGGTCTATGTGCTGGGCGGTAAGATCCTCAAGGCGATGCTACGCGTTTCCGAAACGGATTTCCGAAGCAACTTCTGTCTGGGCGGGAACGCCGTCCCGTATACGCTGACGGAGCGGGAGGAAAGCGTGGTCAAGGCTTTTTCGGACGCTTTGCCGTTCGGCTTGGTCGGGGTGGATTTTTTGTTCCATCACGGGCAGACCGTTTTCAATGAGATCGAGGACGTCGTCGGCTGTCGGATGCTGTATGCAAAGACAAATATCCGCCCCGTAGAGCTGTATTTGGACTGGATTCTGGATCAAATGAAAAAGCGGTAAAATCAAACGGATAGTGCTTGCAATTTAAGGGAAAAAGTGCTATACTTTATTTTTAAGGAACACATGAAAGAAAGGAAAGGGGTGCGAAAAGCTTGCGCACGGAAGATCAAGACGTAAAACGGGAATCGGACAGGCTGCTTCGGCACATTCTGCAAGCGGATCGCGAAGCGCGCGGGAAAACGGAAGAAGCCAACGCAAAACGGACACAGCTGCTGTCCGACCTGCCCGCGCAGAAGCAGGCGCTTCGGGAGGAATATGAAGCGCAGACCGAGGAAATGGTGCAGCGTGCAAAGGAATCTGCACGCAAGGGCGTTTCCGGTCAGCTGGAACGTATCGAACGGGAACGGGATGCAAAACTGCAAAAATTAGACGAGCTTGCCGACGCGCGCATGGCGGCGTGGGTAGAGCAGATCTACGCTTCCGTTCTGCGGGGTTGAGCGTCATGCCGAACGCTTCATATGCTGTTCTGACGCGGGTGCGCGCCCAATACGGCGCAAGACTGCGGGAAGCGGACTATCTGGAAATGGCTTCGAGCAAAAGCGTCCCCGAAGCGGCGGCGTTCTTGCGGGAACGTACCGCTTACGGCGCGCATTTTGCGCATCTGGAAGGCGTTCCGACGCGCGGCTGGCTGGAGTCGCAGCTGCGCCGTGCTTTGCGCGAACGCAGCCTGACGCTGTGAGCTCTGGCGGCGAAATCCTCCGAGAACGACTTTTTGGAATATGTTCTGCTGAAAAACAGCGTGAACGAGCTGCTGGGCTTTTTGCGCCGCATGTCGTCGGGACAGCCGGAAAAGCATTGGTTTTCCGATGAGTTTACGGGCGGGGATCCTTATTTCTCCTTGCGCGGGCTTTCCAAGGTGACGGACCGAGAGGGACTGATCGAATGCCTGCGCGGAACGTTTTTTGAAAAAATCATGCTCCCGATCCTGCAAAACGGGTCGGAGCGGGATATCCCGCTGGCAGAGACCGTGCTGGACCGCAGCGTGTACGAATATATGAGCAAACGTTTTCGGTCGTTTCCGCAGCAAACCGCCGACGCCCTGTCGGAGATCCTGCTGCTGAAAGCGGAGCTGGAAGACGTCGAACTGCTCTATCGCGCGAAAAAATACTACGGGCTGAGCCCCTCGCTGCTGCGCGCCATGCTCAGCGGGTTTCGCCTAAGGCTGCGCGAAACGGAACTGGAGCAGATGCTGGAGGCGGAGGACGCGGAAACGGTCATGCGGATATTCCGCGACAGCCGGTACCGAAAGCCTCTTGCGGGGAAAAAACTGTTGACGGTGGAAAGCTGGTCGGACGCTTTTCTGCCCGATCTGCTGAAGAAACGCATCCATTTCTCTGTAGAGCCGTCGGTCGTGCTGTTTGCCTATCTGAATTGGATGGAACTGGAGATCAGGAATCTGATCTATGTGATCGAAGGGGTGCGCTATCGTCTCCCGCCGGAGGAGATCCGTTCCCTGCTGTCTTTACCGGAACAGGAAAGGATGTGACGGTATGTCGGTTGAAAAAATGAAAATGAAAATGCTGTTCGGAAAAACGGAACAGCTTGACGCCGCGATCGGCGCGGTCCTTTCGCTGGGATTTGTGCATTTGGAGAATGCCGCTTCCGTCATGTCGGGTTCGGAGGATTTTGCACCGCTGAACGAGGAAAACCGCGTCGCTTCCGTGCTGGCGCGCGTGGAGGAAGCGGTCCGTTCCTGCGGCGTCGATCCCGAAACGGTCGAGCCGTCTCCCGACGGCGGGAGCGAACAGGCGGATCAGATCGTTCGGGAATTGGATGAAACCATTCGCGGACTGCAAAAAGACTGCAAGGCGCTGGAAGAAGAAATGAGCGCCTTGGAGAAGGAGCGCGAGCTGCTGGCGAAGTTTTCCTCGCTGAGCGTTCCCTTGGAGGAATTGCGCGGCACGGCGTATATTACGGCACGCTTCGGAAGCATTCCCGCCGACAGTCTGGAAAAGCTCAAGCAGTACCGCAATACGACGCATTGGCAGTATGTGATCTGCTCTTCTGATCAGGAAACCTGCTGGCTGCTGTACCTGTCCCCCCGCGGGGACGATGAAGCGGACCGCGTATTTGCGTCTCTGTTCTTCCGTCCCGCGTCCCTGCCGGAAAAGAACGGAACGACGAAGCAGATTTCCGATGCGGACGCGGAACGCATTTACGATCTTCATGTCGCCTTGCGCGGCGCACAGGAGCGGATGAACTGCTTTTCCCAAGAGCATCGTGGAGAACTGCTTTCCGTTTACGCGCATCTGAAATACCAAAACCAACTGTCCGCTTGGCGGAAATTTGCCTGCCGCTACCGCGACACCTACGCCGCGCTGATCTGCTGGGTACCCGAAAAGCGCTGTGCGGAGCTGGAAAACGCGCTGCGCGTTGCGGACAGCTTCACGGTTTCCGATATGGCGGCGGGTAAAAACACATCCGCGCTGACGCCGCCGACCAAGCTTCGCAACGCCGGAATCTTCCGACCGTTCCAGTATTTCGTGGAGATGTACGGTGCGCCCGCGTACCATGAGATCGACCCGACGGCGTTCGTCGCGCTGACCTATACGCTTTTGTACGGGGTCATGTTTGCGGATGTCGGTCAGGGACTTCTGCTTGCTCTGGCGGGGTGGTTGATGTACCGCCTCATGAACAACCCGGTCGGCAGGATCCTGATTCCCTGCGGACTGTGCGGATGCGTGTTCGGCTTTCTGTTCGGAAGCGTGTTCGGAAACGAGGAGCTGTTAGACCCCGTGTACCATGCGCTCGGATGGGCGGGGAAGCCGTTTACGGTCATGGAGAACGCCAATACGCTTTTG
>CAYPYA010000116.1:0-6135 GCA_964414775.1 uncultured Ruminococcus sp.
AAACGCAGAAGGAGCCATGCTCCGTCGGCGTCTGCAAGGCGGGCGTCTGCGATCAGACCGTCACGGAATACCGTTTTTTCGAAAACGACGGTTGCGGCATGAAAAAAAGTAACCTCCAAAACCAAACTGATCAACAAAACAGATTATATTGAAGGAATGGTCATACTTATGGATCTTTACATCATTCGGCACGGCGACCCGGATTACGCCCACGATACGCTGACCCAACGCGGCTGGGAGCAGGCAAACGCGCTTGTTCCGCGGATGAAGCGCATCCAACCGACCGACCTGTTCGCATCCCCGCGCGGACGCGCGCAGGACACGGCAAGACCGACCTGTCAAGCACTCGGCATGGAATATACCGTCGAGAACTGGATGAACGAGAGCATGGACTATATGCAGTTCTGCCCGCCCGAAAAACGGACGGACGACGTCGGCTTCACTTCCTCCGCCGCAAGCGGCGCGGTCCTGCACGCCGATTTCGCGCCCGAACGCACCCAGGCGGTACGGAACATGATCGCTTGCTCGGACGAATTTCTGGCAAAGCTGGGCTACGTGCGGGAGGGGCTTTTCTACAAAGCCGTTCAGCCGAACGAAAGAAGGGTCTGCTGTTTCTGTCACGGCGGCTTCGGCTCGGCTTGGATCGCCCATCTGCTGGGCTGCTTCCCGCTGTTCAACTGGTATCAGTTCTGCTTCATGCCCTCCTCGGTTTCCTTGTTCCGCTTCTACACCGACCCGAACGGCTTTGTCTTCCCCCGCGCGGAATATATCGGAGACTGCTCCCATCTGCAAAACGTCTGATCCGTTCATAAATAGATATCCCGCAAGCCCCAAAAACAAAGGGCTTACGGGATATGTTTTTCAGCTGTTTTCGATGATATCCAGAATGCGCCGCATGGATTCCTCATATTCCTCGTCGCAGGAATTTTTGAAGATCAGCAGATCGTCCAGCACATCCGGGTCGTCCAGAGCCTTCGGAATGTCGAAATTCACGCCCTTGATGTACTCGTCCCAATGCTGCACCTTCCACACGTCACGGTCGGAATTCCGCTCCAGCATCCGCGCCTTGCAGACCTCCATATCCGTCTGCACCCAGATGACCGTCAGCTTGGTGTTCAGCTGGATCAGCTTCTTTTTCAGATCGTTGATATACGAAGCGTTGCGGACTTCCTTGGTGAACGGCGCGTTGATCAGAACGATGTCGTCATACTTGAGCGCTTCGAACGCAAGCGACAGGATGGTCGTATACTCCACGTCGCGGATATGCTCCTTGAAAAACGCGGAGCTGCGGTTTCGCGGCTGGTTCGCCACATCAAAGATGACATGGGACAGCGGGATCAGGGTATCCTTATCCAGATATACGACATGCTTCAGATTTTCGGCAAGCTTTTTGGAAATATATGTTTTTCCGCACGCGGGCGGCGAGGTCACAAGGATCAGGCGTTTCATACGACCACTCCCTTCAAAACGCCACGCAAATATTCGATGCTTTATTATACTATGTTTTTTTGCTCTTGTCAAATATTTTTGCAAAAAAAGATTCGTTGACATAGGTGTCACCTTGCGATATAATCAATGCAGAAGAGTATGAAGCTTTCTTGCGCAATCAAACGAAAATCAGCCCACCTATCACTTTGCGCGACCCAACTAAACTACGAGTTAACCTGCTCTCATGATACGGCATGGACAATCAGCTTTTGTGATGATATCATATGCGTAGAATCCCTTGCAAGCATTTTTACTTGTTTTGAACAACAAAAAGCGGAATAGAAAATGATGAGGAGAATTTCTATGAACACAATGGGAGAAAAAATAGCGGAATTAAGAAAGTCCAAGTCGATGACACAAGAGGAGCTTGCCGCTCGCATAGGGGTATCTCCGCAGGCGATTTCGAGATGGGAAAACAGCGCGACGATGCCCGACATTATGTTACTGCCCGTTTTAGCAAATATCTTTGATATCACGATCGACGAGCTATTTCAGGCGGATAAAACCACGGCGATCAATGCACAGGACTTTGACCTTGCGCCTAAAAATGCGTATATGTCTGTTTTGGATGTATTATGCAGATCTTTCAAGCAGTCAAGCGAGTACAAAGCGAAACGTCTCATGCAGGAATTCAAGGATCAGCGCGGCGTTCAAGCCGGAATCAAAAGTACGAACAGCGACGACGCCGTTTTTGCAACGGACGGTCTTGCGGTGGCGTATCTCGCTGAAAGCGGTACTGCCGCTCAACTTTTGGAAGATGAAGGCATCGCGGAGTTTTTCGCGGCGCTGTCCGACAGCGCTTTCCGCAGTACGATAGAATACCTGTTTGAAAAAGGACGCTCACTCACCCCTGCGTTCGCTGCCGCAGAATTCGGCATTTCCGAGGACAAGGCTCTCAGCGCGCTCCTTGACATGACTAAATTCGGATTTGCACTCAAAACGGAGATCGACGACGGCGAGGGCAAAACGGTCTTGGTGTTTAAGCCCATAAATATGTACCTGCTGCCCATGCTGCTGTTCCCGATGATGCGTCTTGCGTATCAGATCACGAACAACAGAAATTCGTGGAATCATTTCAGGGGATGACCATGAAAAGCATCAAATTGATCACGTATATGCTCGGCTATATCTGGAAAGCCGACAAAAGCGGATTTGCATGGGCAGTCATAGAATTCTTTTGGAAGATCATACCCACGGCGTTCAACGCATTGATCTATAAATTCCTGATCGAAGCGATCACGCTGAAAAGACCGTTGTCCCATGTCATTTTGATCGTGGCGTTATATGCACTTGTGCAATTGATCAACCGCATCTTCGGAGAGTATCTGTACGGAAACAGATTTAACCGTCTCAGCCTACATGTAAAAAAGTATTCCAATCATCTATTGCTCAAAAAATGCGCGGCATTGGATATGGAATGCTATGACGATACGGAATTCTATGACAAGCTGTCAAAGGCGTTGGGACAGGTCAACAACAGAGCGATGGAAGTATTCTATCAGGTCAAGCGGTTTGCTTCAAACCTTATCTCTTTCTTCGTGGGTCTGTCTATCATTTCTACGCTTGATCCCCTGATGATCGTTGTGGCTTTTATTGCGGGGATCGCTTTGTTCCTTATGGATTTTGTCTTTGTGAAAACAAGACAGCAAGCGAATGAAGCAATGGTACCTGTGAACAGAAAGGTCGACTACTTCCACGGGCTGCTGCGCGACAGAAAGACGGTGTCAGATGTAAAGCAATATAAGGGATTCGGTCCATTTATCATGAGCAAGTATAACAAGGCGACCGATGAACAGATATCGCTGTCCTTGAAACTTGCGAATAAGCAAACCGCGCATAGTTTGAAATCACAAACCCTCGTTGTGATACTGCTTGTGCTGTTCCCGTATGTATATCTGGCAATACAGAGTTTCAGAGCAATGATCTCCGTTGCCGATATTCCGGCAATGTTTCTTGCGTTCAACTTGGTTGTGGACGGTTTTTCCGAAACCTCCCGCGAGATCTCCAATTTGAAAGAAAGCTGTCTCTATATCGCTCATCTGAAAGAAGTTCTTGCATACGAGCCTAAGATCGAGCGCGACGGCGGACGGGAGATCGGTGATATCGACACAATAGAATTTGAAAACGTATCGTTCAAGTACCCGCATAGCGATCACTATGTCCTCGAAGATCTCAGCATCACCATCAAAAAGGGGCAGAAGATCGCTATCGTCGGCATAAATGGCGCCGGCAAAACGACCTTTGTCAAGCTCCTGATGAGATACTATGACCCATGCGAGGGCAGAATATTGGTGAACGGAGCAGACATGAAAGAATATAATGTTAATTCCCTCCGTGACAAAATGGCAACGCTCTTGCAGGAGTTCCAACCCTACAATGTGCCGATAGACGAAATGATCGCTTGCAGCGAAACGACTGACGAGCAGAAGGTCGAGCGCGTCCTCGAAGAAGTCGGTTTGACCGACAGAATCAACGCTTCTCCCAAAAAGATAAAGAGCGAATACTCCAAGATGTTCGATGAGGACGGCGTGATGCTCTCAGGCGGCGAATTGCAAAAGCTGTTTATCGCCCGTATGCGCTATAAGGACGGCGGCGTTTATATTATGGACGAACCGTCTTCGGCGCTTGATCCGATCGCCGAGTATGAGATCAACAACCTGATGATGAGCATCGCAAAAGACAAGACGGTCATCATGATCGCGCACAGGCTTTCTACGGTCGTAAACGCGGACTGCATCCTTCTCATAGACGGCGGCAGGGTTTTGGAGATGGGGTCACACAAGCAACTGCTTGAACGGAACGGTAAGTACGCGCAGATGTTCCGTCTGCAAGCAAAGCAATATCGATCGGTGACCGCTTGATGAACAGAGCACCCCCTTCGCACATTTTCAAGGCGAAGAGGGCGCTTTATGTTTCACGAATCCCGCTTTTCGATCTATATTTTCGGGAAAATCCGGAAGAAATTTTCCGATACCCCTTGCACCCGTTTACATTTTGTGCTACACTACAAAGAGAGAAAAGAAACCGTCTTTCCGTTTTTGAACGAACGGAAGCGGAAGAAAGGAAAGGTTCTATCCATGAAAATCATCGTTTGCGAAAATTATGAGGAGATGTCCAAAGAGGGCGCAAAGATCATCGCGTCCCTTCTGAAGGAAAAGCCGAACTGCGTGCTCGGTCTTGCCACCGGTTCCACGCCGGTCGGTATGTATCAGGAGCTTGCGAAAATGAACAAGGCGGGAGAGATCTCGTTCAAGGACGTCACGTCCTACAACCTTGACGAATACTATCCGCTCGCACCCGATCATGATCAGAGCTACCGTTACTTCATGAACCACAATCTGTTCGACCATGTGGACATCGATAAGGAAAAGACCCACGTGCCGGACGGCTTGGCGAAGGATCCCGCCGCAATGGGCGCGGCATACGACGCCGCCATCGAAGCGGCAGGCGGCATCGATCTGCAGGTTCTGGGTCTCGGTCCGAACGGACACATCGCGTTCAACGAGCCGGAGGAAAACCTCTATGTCGGAACGCATCTGACCGGTCTGACCGACAGCACCATCGAAGCCAACTCCCGTTTCTTCGCCTCCAAGGCGGACGTTCCGACGCAGGCGGTCACGATGGGCATCGGCAGCATCATGAAAGCCAAAAAGATCGTCGTGCTTGCCAGCGGAAAAGCAAAGCATTACGTCATGCAGAAGATGCAGGACGACCGCATCACCACGCAGGTTCCCGGAACGCTGCTGAAGTGCCATCCGGACGTCACGCTGATCTGCGACAAGGAAGCCATGAACGGCTGAACAGCTGCAGCTACATAAAGAATGCACCGCCGACGGACGCATACGCGTCTGCCGACGGTGTTTTTATTTTACCGATTCTGTATTCGTCAGGTCCGCGCGGTCGTATTCTTTTCCGTCCAACGTCTTCCAAACGAATATTCCGTTTTCGTAGGTCATATACCCGTTTTTCGATCCGCCCTTCGGGATCGAGACCGAGCCCGGATTCATGATCCGAACCGAACGGCAAAGACCGTTTTCCGGAATGTGCGTATGCCCGTGAAGCAAAACCGAACCGTCCGGAAGCGGCGGAAGCTGTTCGCGGTTGTAACGGTGACCGTGTGTGGCAAGCACCGTCAGCCCGTCCAGACAAAGCAGCGCGTACTCCGCAAGGATCGGGAACGCAAGCACCATCTGATCGACCTCGGTATCGCAGTTGCCGCGCACGCAGAACAAGGCTTGCTTGCGCTCATTGAGCAATTCCGCGACCCGTTTCGTATCGTAGCCGTCCGGCAATGCGTTGCGCGGACCGTGGTACAGCAGGTCGCCCAGCAGCAGCATCCGTTCCGCCCGTTCCCTGTCCATTTGCGCGCACAGACGCTCACAGCAGACCGCCGACCCGTGCAGATCGGACGCGATCATCCATTTCATTCGCTTTTATGACCTTTCCTTTTTTCTTTTTATTCTTTCAAATGCTTCACATAAGCGGAAAACGCAGACGGGATCGCGTATACCTCCGACAGCTCCCGACGGGTCGCAAGCGTCTTTCCCTGCGTCGATTCAAACCAGCCCGTCATATGCCATCCGCTCATATGCCACTCGATATGCGTGAACAAATGCGTTGCCTGCGGCAGACGCTCGGTGTGAAGCG
>CAYPYA010000117.1:0-2271 GCA_964414775.1 uncultured Ruminococcus sp.
GCTGCTCGCGGAAGATGCCGTCCGCCGAACGGAAATCGGGGATCCCGCTTTCGGTGGAAACGCCCGCGCCGCCGAAAAAGACGATACGCTCGGACGTGTCGATCAACCTTTGCAGGGTTTGTATTTGTTCTTTTGAAGCGTGCTGCATGACGGATTCCATTGCCCTTTCTTTTTTTGCGATTGTAGCATATTTTCGTTCGGTTTGCAATACGTTTGAACGAAAGGAACGGTGTTTTTTGTGAAACGATTGGTTTTATGCTTGCTGACCTGCTGCCTGCTTGCCGCGTTTGGCGGCTGTGCTTCCTCCGAACGTGCGGAAGAAACAGGCTATTCGCTTTCTCCCGCTCTGGAGCTTTTGCGCGGACAGACCAAGCTGGTGCGCGGAACGGTCCGGTATGAGGACCTTGCCTTCTCACGGTCGGATTTTTGCGCGCTGACCGGAGAGCAAACGGAATATATCGTCATCGGCCGTCTGCCAAACGCGGACGCGGGCATTTTGATGCTCAACGGCACGGCGGTGATCGCCGGTCAGACCGTCCCCGCCTCCTCGCTGGACTATCTGAAATTCATTCCGAATGACACAGACGCTTCGGAGGCAAGCTTTACGTTCACAGCCAAGGCGTTAGGCTGGGAAAGCCGCGAGCTGACCGCCGAGATCGTTCTGCTGGACGCGGAGAACTTCCCGCCGGTGGCGTCGGACATGACGCTGGAAACGTTTGAGGACGTCGCCTGCTTTGCGGATCTGCAAGCGGCTGACCCGAACGGGGACGAGGTGGAGTTTACCGTCACGCGCTATCCCAAGCACGGCAGTCTGCGTCTGACGGGCGGGCGCGTTCTGTACGTTCCGAAGGACGGATATACCGGAGAGGACAGCTTCACCTATCTTGCCAAAGACCGTCTGGGCGCGTCCTCGGCGGAAAAAACAGTCAGCATTTCGACCGTGAAGAACGAAACCGGCCTGCAGTTTGCCGATCTTGCGCGTTCCCCGATACACAACGCCGCCATACGGCTTTGCGACGAGCAGATCATGACCTATCGAAAGGAGGGCGGGGAATACTACTTCCGACCGGAGGAGACCGTCAGCAAGATCGACTGTCTGGTGATGATGATGTGCCTGTGCGGACTGACGGAGCAGGCGCAGACGGTCGGCGCGACGGAGGTTTTGGACGCGCAGGCGCTGTCCGCCGCGAAGAAGGGCTTTCTGCAGACCGCGCTCTCCATGAACGCGGTGCATCTGGAGAACGGTGTCTTCCGCCCGAACGAGGCGGTGACGGCGGCGGACGCGGCGTACATGGCGGCGGCGCTGTTGGGGCTTCCGACGCTTGCGCCCAAGCAGGAGTTTTCGGATCTGAGCAGCACGCCCGCGTGGGCATGCGACGCGCTGATCTCGGCGGATTCCGCGGGCATTCGGACGGCGGAGAACGGTATGCTGGGGGCGTCGGAGACATTGACGCGTGCGGACCTTGCCTTGCTTTTGGAGAACATGTCCCGCTACCGTGCGTAAAAAAACGGTTGCAAAACCGAAACGGATGTGCTATACTGCATGTATCATACAATATAGAAATTAAAGGACGGGAACAGGTTATGGCGATCAATCGGGAAATGGAGCAGCTCGGCAGGGTGAGGAGCGCGATCCGCGAGCTGTTTGAATACGGCAATCGGCGCGCTTCGGAGATCGGACGGGAAAACGTCTTTGATTTCAGCTTGGGGAATCCGAGCGTCCCCGCACCGCAAGCGGTCGAACAGGCGATCGTCTCTCTGCTGCAAAGCACCGACCCGGTCGCCCTGCACGGCTACACCTCCGCACAGGGAGACCTTCGTGCCCGCACGGCGGTCGCAAAGGATCTGAACGACCGCTTCGGCGCGTCATTGCGTCCGGACGATCTGTACATGACCTGCGGCGCGGCGGCGTCCCTGACCGTTTCCCTGAACGCGCTGGTCAACGAAGGGGACGAGGTGGTCGTTCTGGCGCCGTTCTTCCCCGAATACCGCGTGTTTGCCGAAAAGGCGGGGGCGACGGTACGGGTAGTCCCCGCCGACACGGAGCGTTTCCAGATCAACTTCGACGCCTTACGCCAAACGCTGTCCGAACGCACCAAGGCGATCATCGTCAACTCCCCGAACAATCCCACCGGCGTGCTGTACACCCGCGAAACGGTGTATGCCCTGTGTGAATTGTTGAAGGAACGCTCGGAAGCCTACAAGCATCCGATCTATCTGCTGTCGGACGAGCCGTACCGCGAATTGGTATACGATCCGGACGCATACGTT
>CAYPYA010000118.1:0-1571 GCA_964414775.1 uncultured Ruminococcus sp.
TCCCGCTGCAGGGCGGTGAACGCGTTGTAGGTCTCGCGGTAGTCGTTCAGCAGCGGTTCGTCGGAGGCGAACGCGTCCAACAGCCGACGCTGCTTTTCTTCCGCGGCAAGGCTTTGCGTATCCTGCTGACCGTGCAGGCTCAGCAGAAGCGCCGCCGTTTCCCGCAGACGCGCCAACGGAACGGTTCTTCCGTTGATCTTCGCGCTGCTTCTGCCGTCCTCGGTCAGTCTGCGCTGTAAAAAGAGCGCTCCGTCCTCGTCCGGCTCGGCTTCCAGCTCCCGCAAAGCGTCCCTTACGTCGTCGGACGGGTAGAACATCCCCTCGACCAGCGCGTAGCTTTCGCCGGAGCGGATCAGCTCCTTTTCCACACGCGCGCCGCAAAGCAGACCGATCGAGTCGATCAGAATACTTTTGCCCGCGCCGGTCTCTCCCGTAAACGCGCAGAAGTCCGCTTTCAGCTCCAGGTCCAGCCGTCTGATCAGCGCGATGTTTTCAATATGCAAGGATGCAAGCATGATCGTTCAGTCCGTTTCTTTTTTCAACAGTTGAGCAAGCGTTTTTTGCATTTCATTCGCCGCCGCGTCCGTTTTCGCGATCAGCAGCAGGGTGTCGTCCCCCGCAAGCGTTCCGACACATTCGGGAAGCTTCATCGCGTCGATGGCGGCGCCGACGGCGTTCCCCATACCGGCGTACGTCTTGACGACGACCAGATTCCCCGCCACGACCGCGCTTTGCGCCGCCTGCTTGAGAATGGAGCTGAACCGATCCGAAGCCGCTTCACGGCCGTCTTTTCCGTCCGCGCGGTAATGGTAAAGTCCGTCCTCTCCGATGGATTTGACAATGTTCAGAGCGCGGATGTCCCGCGAAACGGTCGCCTGCGTGACGGCAAAGCCGTGCTGCTTCAGGAGCGCTTGCAGTTCTTCCTGCGTGTCGATCCGATGATCGCGGATCAGCTCCAGAATGACGCTCTGTCGGTTTCGTTTCATGGTTTTGAACACTCCTTTCTCATTGATCTGAGATTTGGGGGTATTTGAGGTTTGAGGACATTTCGTAGGATGCCTACCTTCTGATCCAATGGGCAAGGTATTCCCGATTCCCGTCCCCGCCGGCAATGGGAGAGGGGATAGACCGCTGCAGGAGCAGCCCGTTTTGCGTTCCTTCTTCCTGCAGCCTTGTCAGCAGGGAACGGAACAGGCTTCCGTTCGGGTCGCGGACGATACCGCCTTTCCCGATGTTCGCTTTTCCCAGTTCGAACTGCGGCTTGATCAGACTGATGAAGCCGGCGCCTCTCGGCAGAATATCCGCGATCGACGGGTACAGCAGTTTTTGGGAGATGAAGGACACATCCAGAACGATCAGGTCGATCGGGCGGTCAAAGTCCGTTTTTTTCAGATACCTTGCATTGGTGTTTTCCCGACTGCAAACGCGTTCATCGGCAAGCAGCCGTTCGTCCAGCTGCCCGCTTCCGACGTCCACCGCGTAGACAAACGCCGCTCCGTTTTGCAGTACGCAGTCGGTGAACCCGCCCGTGGACGCGCCGATGTCCAGAACCGTTTTGCCCTGCACCGAAA
>CAYPYA010000119.1:0-3793 GCA_964414775.1 uncultured Ruminococcus sp.
ATTTGACAGAGCACACGGTATGCATGAAACAGTTCATAGCTGATGCTATGATTGTTGATAGGGTGGTAATACCCGCGAACGCCGAGTGTTCGTTCCCGACGTAAATGTCCCTGCGATGTTTTACGCACACGATCCCCCCAAGTTTCCGTGATGAGCTATAAAAAAGCGTATCACGGTTTGCGTGATACGCTTTTGAAAAAGTTTGCGTTTTTTGCTGTTTGCAATTGCTTTTTGGAATTATTCGTTGTTCTCCGCGGCTTGGGCGGCTTCGCTTTCCTTGGCGTTGATCTTTCTCCAGCCGGAGAGGGAAGCGTCCGTGAACGGGAAGCAGCCGAAGTAATCCGCGTCTCCGATGCCGCCCATCTTGCTGGACACATAGCTGTTGGTGTAGTAGAACAGCATGGTGGCGGGGCAGAGCTCGGTGAACTTCGCTTCCGCTTCGTGCAGAGCCTCGGCACGCTTGTTATTGTCTGCCGTGTACGCGGCGCGGTCGATCAGGGCATTGAAGTCTGCGTCGTTGAGCTTGGTGTAGCCGAGCGTGTAGGCGACGCCCTCCAGGTCGATGGAAACGCTTCTGCCGCTGTACATGGGCGCGTACGGTGCCAGATAGGAGAACGCGTCGGTCGAATCCATCATGACGTTGTAGCCGATGATATCGAAATCACCCTCCTGCAGCGCTTTGATGTAATCGTCATATACCAGGCCGACCGCCTGGACGCGAACGCCGAGCTCGTTCCAACGCTCGACGGCGTAGTTGGCGATGTCCTCATATACGTTGTAGTTGACCACCGCATTGCGGACGTAGGTCGCGTTGGGATACAGCGAGTAATCGTCCGGGATCAGATAGACCAGCTTGTAGCTGCCTCTTGCGTTCCCGAGCAGCTCCTTGGCTTTGTCCATGCTGTAGTCGGCATACAGATTGCCGCCGACGGAACGGAAGTCCGTATCCCGTTCGGTATCGAACACGCGGCTCGGCACATAGCCGGTCGCGGCGACCTCACCCGTTCCGGTGACGTCCTTGACGATGGCGTTGCGGTCCAAAGCGGCGGACAGCGCCGAGCGGACGTTCGCGTTTGAGATCGTTTCGGTGTTGAACAGGTACGCGTACCCGTTGGTGGTGGAAGCCGTCTCCATGTCCTCGGAGTAGGTCCGGTAGCTTTCCTTGCTGAAACGGCCGAGATAGAAGATCCCTCCGTCCTTGTAACGCTGCTCCTGATACTGCTCCTGCGTCAGGCCCTCGACGTCCGTCGTATTGCCGACCTGCCCTTCGTAATAATAAATGGAAAGGCGGTAGGGATTGACGTGCTTGTCGATCGCCATTTCCTCTTCAAAGCGGTAGTAGCCGTTGCGCTCCAGAACCAGCTTGTTGCCCGGCTCGAACGCCTGTACCTTGAACGGTCCGTTTCCGACAATGGAAGCGGCGGAGTAGTCGCCCCACTGATAGACACGCGAAGAGCCTTCGGGACGGTAGTCCGTATAGCGTTTGACAACGTCCTCGTTGATCGGGGCAAGGTGAACGTTGGAAACGGTCTCGACAAACCGATCGCAGGCGGCTTCGAACGTCGCGTCGTCGTAAACGTACGCGGAAACGCCGTATAATTCCTTTTCCTCGTCCGTCAGGTCGCGGCCGTCCTCAAACACGACCTTTAACAAATGATCGTCCTCGGCGGTGATGCCCAGGTCGTCCGACGTCATGTATCCCGCTTTGACCGCCTTTGCGTTCTTGATGCAGTACAGCAAGGGCGCATAGGGGCTTTCGGTGGCAGGGCTGAGGATACGCTTCCATGCCCAGACGATGTTGTCCGCCGTCACGGCGTTGCCGTTGGACCAAAGCGTTTCGTTCAGCTCGAAATAAATGGCATATTCCTCATATACCGGATCGTATTTTGCGTACCAGTCGTCTGCAAGCGCTCCGGTGACTTTTCCGTTTTCCTCGATGCGCGTCAGCGGCTCAAAGATCAAACTGAGCAGAGTGCTGACGTCGGAGTTCGCCTGCACCAGCGCAGGGTCCAGCGTCTGCGGGAAATCTGCTATATACATCCGGATGTCCGCGCCCTTTTCGTCCCCTGACAAGCCGCAGGAGGTAAAGAACAGCAGACACATGCATAAGCACAAAGTCAACGAAATCACTTTTTTCATGGTGGTGACCAATCCTTTCTTATTCCCAATGCAGCAAGGCTGCATAAAGAGACTATCATACGTCATCAGTATACCACGTTGCATCTGAATAATCAAGTGCGTTTTTTCGATTTTTTCCTTTGCACAAAAAGAACGGTGTTTTTTGTTCGTTTTCACCAAAGTCTCTTTCCGTGCGCTTCAAATGCAAACGGAGTCCGGGGACTGCCCGTTTTGCAAATGCATGAGCCGATCCCATGCACAGGCAAGGATCTCGCCGTGGTCGCCCGCAAGCGGGGAATCCTTTTCGGCGGTATAGAAAACGTCCGGCGGGAACGGGGCTTGCCCGTCCGGGATCAGCCGCCGAACGGCAAAGCGTTCCGTTTTTTCTCCGTTTTGCAGGTTGAACAGCAAACGGTCTCCCCGATCCTCCGCCGCGATCTCCCAGAACGCCGCGTCCGATGCGTCGTCTCCGGCACACAGCCGTTCGATGCCGCTTTGCGGATACGCCAGAAACGGAACGGTCACGATGCGCGTACGCGGGTCGCGGTGCGGCTCGGAAAAGACCGGAAGCTGCTTCAGCGCAACGTCGGTCAGATTTGTTTCCTCGTATAATTCCCGTTTGGCAGCTTCCGCGACCGTTTCATTCGGCTCGACAAAGCCGCCGGGCAAAGCGAGCTTCCCCAAAAACGGATGCCCGCCCCGTCGGATCAGCAGGACACGATGTTCGGTAAACAGCACGATGTCCACCGTCAGCGACGGACGTTCAAAGCGGCTTGCGTCATAGGCTTTCAGAAACTCCTGTTCGGTCAGCCCGTTTTTGTCTCTCAACTGTTTCATAGCGGCTTCTTCCTGATCCTCCCGTTGCTGCGCGGATAGCACGCGTCCGTCGGAGCGGTTTTTTTGATCACAAGCAGGGTGTGACTGCGTTCAAAGACGGGGATCGGAACGTCGAGTACATGTTCGACTTTGCCTCCCAGCGTCCGTACTGCATGCTCCGCTTCCTGCAATTCCTCCCTCCCGTGATTGCCCTTCATGGCGACGAAATACCCGCCGACCTTCACAAACGGCAGACACCATTCGCAAAGGATGTTCATCCTCGCCACACCGCGGGACACCGCGATGTCATACGCTTCCCGGTGCTCGGGCAAAAGCCCCAATTCCTCCGCGCGTCCGCACAGCGTTGCAAACGGTTTGATGCCCGCCTTGCTTGCCGTTTCCGAAACGAAGTGCAGCTTCTTGGCGGTCGCGTCGTTGGCGGTCACGGTACAGGAGCTGCAGGCGGCGAGCGGCAGGGCGGGGAATCCGCCTCCGCAGCCTACGTCCAGCACCCTTTTCCCGTTTCCGAACAGCCCGGTCTGCAAAAGCGAAAGCGAATCGTAAAAATGCAAAAGCGCGATCTCCTCCGGCGTGCACAGCGCCGTCAGATTTAACGATTGGTTGACCGTGGTCAGCTCCGTGGCGATGACAACGAGCCTTTCACGTTCTTCTTCCGTCAAGGACGGCAGATAGGTTTGGACGGCTTCTTGTATGGTCATGTCGATTGCTCCTTTCGCTGTGCGAGCGCGACCAGCAGAACCGAAATGTCCGCCGGGGACACGCCGGGGATGCGGGACGCCTTGCCGACCGTTTCCGGCTGTAATTCGGTCAATTTCTGCCGCGCTTCCAGACGCAGCCC
>CAYPYA010000120.1:0-2141 GCA_964414775.1 uncultured Ruminococcus sp.
GAACGGCGCGATTTGTCAATATAAAACAGGAAAAATTTTCTGATTTCCCCGATTTTTGCATCGGAGGCGGTCTCTTTGCGCGGTTTTCCTTGACAAACGCGGGAAAAACGAATATAATGTTTGAAAGATAAATCTTTCAAACTTATGTTATACGAATCGTTATATGAAAAGGAAAGGTCAAATATGAATAAAATCGCGATCCTCGGCTTCGGGACGGTCGGAAGCGGCGTGTACGAGGTCTTGAAAAACCGATCCGATATCGACATCCGGTATATCGTGGACCTGCGCCGGTTTCCGGAGCATCCGCTTGCGTCGCGGGTCACGGCGGACTACGGGCTTGTCCTGAACGATCCGGAGGTGCAGGTGGTCGTCGAGACCATGGGCGGGGTCAACGTCGCTTACGACTACACCAAGCGCGCCCTGCTTTGCGGCAAGAGCGTGGTCACGTCCAACAAGGCGGTCGTGGACGCGCACGGCGAGGAGCTGGAATGCATCGCCCGCGAAAAAAAGGTTTCCTATTTATATGAAGCGGCGGTTGGCGGCGGCATCCCGATCATCCGCCCCTTACGCGACTGCTTCCGAAGCGACCGCATCGTGCGCATTTCGGGCATCCTGAACGGGACGACAAACTACATTCTGACCCGCATGGCGCAGACGGGCGAGCCGATGCAAGCAGCGCTTGCCGAGGCGCAGGCGCTCGGCTACGCGGAGCAGGACCCGACCGCCGACATCGAAGGGTATGACACGGCGCGTAAGATCTGCATTCTGGCGGGTCTTGCGTTCGGAAAGTATATCCCGTTCACCGAAGTGCCGCATCTGGTCGGCATCCGCGATGTGACCGCGGAGGATATCCGCCAAGCCGCCGAGCGCGGCTGCGTCATCAAGCTGTTGGGAACGGCGGAACGGGTTTATGTCGACGGGAAGGAGCGGCTGCGGCTTGCCGTCGCACCCTGCCTTGTCCCGACCGACGACCTGATGCACGCGGTCAGCGGGGCGTTCAACGCCATCGCCGTGCGCGGCGAAACGACGGGGGACGTGCTGTTTTACGGACAGGGCGCGGGCTCGCTCCCGACGGCGTCGGCGGTCGCCTGCGACGTGCTGGAGGCGCTGACAGTCAAGCCGCTTCCGACCCTGCGCAAGCCCTGCGAGCATGGCTACGTCCTGCCGGACGCACATACCCACCCGACCGTGACGCTTCCCAACGGAAAAACTTTCTTAACGATATAAAACGGAGCGCAAGGACATGACAAGACGGGAATCGAGAGAAAAAGCGGTCTGCTACCTGTACGAGTACGAGGTGCAAAAGGACAAAAAGCCGTCGCAGATCATCGAGGACGCGGTCAGCGAACGGGAGGAAGCGACCAACCGGTTCGCAAAGGATTTGTTCCGAACCGCGCTTGCGCATTTGGACGAGATCGACGAAAAGATCGCGGGCGCGTCGGAGAACTGGCGTTTCTCGCGCATCGGGAAGGTCTCGCTTGCCATTTTGCGCGTCGCGGTGTGCGAGGTGTGCTTTCTGGAGCAGCCGACCCCGAAGGAGATCGCGGTCAACGAGGCGCTGGAGCTGGCGCGGCTGCTGGACACGGACAAGGCAGTCCCCTTCATCAACGGGGTGCTTGCAAGGCTGGTGAACCCGTGAACGGACCGCAGAACGCCTTGACGGTCGAGCAATTGAATACCTACATCCGCGACTACCTTGCGGGTGCGCCGCTGCTTGCCCACGTCACGGTGCGCGGGGAGCTGTCAAACGTCCGCGTGTACGGCGCGAGCGGGCATATCTACTTCACGCTCAAGGACGAAAAGTCCAATCTGCCCGCGACCATGTTCGGCGGTGCGGGCAAGCTCGCGTTTCAGCCGGAAAGCGGCATGAAGGTGATCTGCACGGGGCGGGTTTCGGTCTTTGTCCGCGACGGGCAGTACCGTTTCTATGCCGACGAGATGCAGCCGGACGGCGTTGGCGCGCTGGCGATCGCGTTTGAACAGCTCAAGCGCAAGCTGGAAGCCGAAGGGCTTTTTTCCCAATCACACAAAAAGAAGATCCCGAAGATCCCCTTCCGCGTCGGGATCATCACGGCGCAGAACGGCGCGGCGGTACGGGATATGATCAACGTCGCCCACCGACGCTTCCCCGCGGCGGAGCT
>CAYPYA010000121.1:0-2647 GCA_964414775.1 uncultured Ruminococcus sp.
AACCTGCCGTTCCTGACGGCGGACGCAAGCGGTCCGAAGCATTTCTCCGCGACCTTGACCCGCGCAAAGTTCAACGAGCTGACCGCCGATCTGGTCAAGCGCACCATTGAGCCGATGAAGAAGGCGCTGGCAGACGCGGGACTGACCGTCAAGCAGATCAACAAGGTGCTGCTGGTCGGCGGCTCCACCCGTATCCCGGCTGTCGTGGACGCGGTGAAGGACTTCACGGGCAGCGACCCGTTCAAGGGCATCAACCCCGACGAATGCGTTGCTGTCGGCGCCGCGATCCAGGGCGGCGTGCTGGGCGGCGACGTCAAGGATCTGCTGCTGCTGGACGTCACGCCGCTGTCTCTGGGCATTGAAACGCTCGGCGGCGTCTTCAACAAGATCATCGACCGCAACACGACCATCCCCGTTTCCAAGAGCCAGACCTACACCACCGCCGCCGACGGACAGACCTCGGTCGAGATCCACGTCCTGCAGGGCGAGCGTGAAATGGCGGCAAACAACACCACGCTGGGACGTTTCGTTCTGGACGGCATCTCCCCCGCGCCGCGCGGCGTTCCGCAGATCGAGGTCACGTTCGACATCGACGCCAACGGCATCGTCAACGTCACCGCAAAGGACAAGGGGACGGGCAAGGAACAGCATATCACCATCCAGTCCTCCACCAACATGTCCAAGGAAGACATCGACCGCGCCGTGAAGGACGCGGAGATGCACGCCGAGGAGGACCGCAAGCAAAAGGAAGCGGTCGAGACCCGCAACAAGGCCGAGAGCGCCATCTTCCAATGCAAAAAGAGCATGGAGGACGCGGGCGACAAGCTGACGGACGCGGACAAAGCGCCGGTCAACGAAGCGATCACAAAGCTGGAGGGAACGCTCAAGAGCGGCTCCGACGATCAGATCAAGGCGGATATGGACGCGCTGGAGAAGGCGATGTACGCGGTTTCGGAAAAGCTGTACCGGCAAAACGGTACGGACGCGGGCGCAAACGGAAACGGAAGCACGTCCGGCACGCAGTCCGGCCCGGACGACGGAACGGTATACGACGCGGATTTCACGGATAAGAGCAACTAAATTCAGACCGCAAAACGAACGGTTGAACGGCGTTTGATCCGTTCAACCGTTTTGGCGGTCGAGCATACGTACCGGAAAGGTTTATCATTTCTATGGCAGAACAAAAACGCGATTGCTATGAGGTGCTCGGACTGCAAAAGGGCGCTTCGGAAAATGAGATCAAAAAGGCGTTCTATAAGCTGGCAAAGCAGTACCATCCGGATGCGAACCCCGGCGACAAGGAAGCCGAAAAGCACTTCAAGGAGGTCAACGAAGCCTACTCCATCCTGTCCGACGCGGACAAACGCGCCAAGTACGACCAGTTCGGCTGGGCTGGTATCGACGGCGCGGCGGGCGCGGGCGGTGCGGACTTCGGCGGGTTCGGCGGCGGATTTGACGTCGGCGATCTCTTCGGGGATCTGTTCGGCGGCATGTTCGGCGGCGGCGCTCGGCGGAATCCAAACGCGCCCCGCAGAGGGGAGGACATCGGCGCAAGGCTGACGCTGACGTTCGAGGAAGCGGCGTTCGGCTGTACCAAGGAGCTTTCCTATGCGCGGGTAGACAAATGCCCGACCTGTTCGGGAAGCGGCGGCACGGGAAGCGAGACCTGCTCCAAGTGCGGCGGCAGCGGACAGATGACGGTGCAGCAGCGCACCCCGTTCGGATACATGCAGTCCACGCAGGTCTGCGACGCCTGCAAGGGCAAGGGAAGGATCATCAAGAACCCCTGTAAGGACTGCCGCGGTTCGGGTCTGACCCGCAAAAACCGCACCATTGAGATCAAAGTCCCCGCCGGAATCGACAACGGACAGCGCATTTCCCTGCGCAGACAGGGCAATGCCGGCATCAACGGCGGCGAAGCGGGCGATCTGTACGTCACCGTGTCGGTGCGCGCGCACGATGTGTTCACCCGAGACGGATACGATCTGCTCTGCGACCTGCCGATCACGTTCGTGGAGGCGGCGCTGGGCGCAAAGGTGACCATCCCGACATTGGAAGGACAGGGCGAGCTGACCGTCCCCGAAGGAACGCAGTCGGGAACGACGTTTTGCATCAAGAACAAGGGAATCCAGCGCCTGAACGGAAAAGGACGCGGCGATTTGCTGGTCACCGTCATCGTGGAGGTTCCGCGCGGACTGGGCAAGAAGCAAAAGGACGCGCTCGCCACGTTCGGAGCGCTCTGCGAAGACAAGCATTACGCCCAGAAAACCTCGTTCTTCTCCAAATTCAAGAAAAAATGAAGCATAGCCGATGAGCAAAAGGACTACAGCAGCAATCAATGCTTGTAACCGTTGATTGCGCTGCAGTCCTTTTTTGTTTGCCGATTTGGAATTCTTGATGCTATGCTTATATCAAGCCGAAGAACATCCGACGCTGTTTCAGGCATTCGGTCGCGTCGATCTTTCCGTTTTTGTTGAAGTCCACCGCACGCAGCAAATCCTCTGTCATCGGCGACAGTCCGAAGAACGCTCTGCGCGCTTTGAGACAGTCCGTCGCTTCGAGTACGCCATCCCCGTCCACATCGCCTGGAGCGACTGTGACATCTGTTGCCTGAAAAGAAATCTCGTTCTCTTTCGCATAGGTTTCG
>CAYPYA010000122.1:0-1998 GCA_964414775.1 uncultured Ruminococcus sp.
TGGATGTGACGCTGTACCTGCCGAAAGATTCGTATCAGGAACTGTCGCTGCATTCCGTCAGCGGGGACGTGATGCTTACCGGTTCGGACTATACCTTTTCCGGCGTGTCGCTGGAAAGCACCAGCGGCGACCTGACGGTCAACGGGAACGGTCGGACGTCCGAGTGGGTAGGCGGCCTGCTTCGGCTGGATACCACCAGCGGAAATATAAACGTTACGCAGGTGCATGGCAAAAACAGTCTTGGCGTGGAAATTGATACCACCAGCGGCGACGTGAACCTGAACGGGGTGGATTGCAAAACGCTATGGATCGAGAGCGTCAGCGGGGAAATCGAATTGCAGACGGTCCTGTGCGACGGGAAGACCACGCTTTCCACCGTCAGCGGAGAAATCGATCTGGAATACGTTGACGCGGGCTCGTTCGACATCGAGACCACCAGCGGCGACGTCGAGGGCGTGCTGCTGTCCGATAAGCAGTTTGTTACCGATACCACCAGCGGGGAGGTTCGCGTTCCCGATTCCAAGCCCGGTGCGGGGATCTGCGAGGTCGAAACGACCAGCGGAGATATCAAGCTCCGCGTGCAGAGCCAAACGTAAGATCCTCAAACGCACAATACATTGACGGCGGCGAGCACGAACAGCGCCGCCGTTTCCGTTCGCAGGATGCGGCTGCCCAGTCCGACCGGCGTCAGCCCCGCGGCGGTCGCCGTTTGCAGCTCCTTCGGGGAAATGCCGCCCTCCGGACCGACCAGAAACGCGATGCCGTTTCGCGGCGGGGTGCGTAAGACATTTTGGATCGGCGTCGTGCCCTCCCCCTCGTAGCAAAGGAGCGCACAGCCGTGTAAAGCGCATTCCGCGCAGGCGTCGGCATAGGAAAGCAGTCCGCGCACGGCGGGCAGAATGCTTCTTCCGCATTGCGCCGCGGCAGATTCGGCGATCTTGTTCAGCCGTATCAGTTTTTTCTGCACGGTTTTCTCATCCGGACGCGCCACACAGCGTTCGCTCATCACGAAAACGATCTCGCTTGCCCCCAATTCCACGGATTTCTGCACCACCGTATCCGCCTTTTCGCCTTTGGGATAGCATTGGTAGACCGTGACGGGAAACGGGAATTCGCCGCTGTCTTTTTGCCCTTCCGAAAGCAACGCGAAAAAGCCGTCGTTCGTATAGGACAGAACGGTCGCGGGATAAACGGTATGCTCCCCGTCGCAAACGGTGATCTGACCGCCGATCGGGATACGCAGGACGTTGCGGACGTGGTTCGCGTCCGACCCGTCGATGAACACGTTGCTCCCCGCAATGCGCTCTTTCGGAACGAAAATTCTCGGAATGAATGGCATGAAGCCTTGCCTCCCCGCAATGAAATTGCTCTTATGCTACCAATGATACCAAAGCAAACGGCGTTTGTCAATGCTTCTGTCGGCTCTTGTCGAACGAAATAAGAGGAAACCACTTGACAGAACGGGTCGGAATGCGTATAATAGGAGCATATAGAAGATTCTCGAAAGGAATGATCACGATGGATAACGAAGAACTCTTTACCCTGACGGACGATGAGAGCGGAGAGGAAAGCCAATTTGCTTTGATCGGACAGCTCGAACTGGACGGTCAGCAGTATCTTGCGCTGGTTCCCGCAGAGAGCGAAAATGACGACGAGGAAGCATATGAAGAATATGTCATTCTGAAGGTTACGGAAGACGAAAACGGCGAGGAGCTTTTGGTCACCATTGACGATGACGACGAGTTTGAGCGCGTGGCGGATGCGTTTGAGGATCAGTTCATGAATGAAGTGGACTTGGACGAAGAGCCGGAAGAACTCGACTGACCGTACAGAGCGAACATACGGTTTTCCCGTGCGATCGACGGGATCACCGATTTTCTCCTGCGGGGTGCGTGCGGCTCTGATGAGCCCGATTGCCTCGTGTAAAAACCCACAAGAAAGAATGGGAGCTTCAATTCCGATGCGGTGTGCAGGCCTCCCGCTGTGCATTCTGCGCGG
>CAYPYA010000123.1:0-3394 GCA_964414775.1 uncultured Ruminococcus sp.
CCGATGCTCGCCATCTTTTCCAGCGAATCCTGGATCAGAAGCTCCGTTTCCGTGTCGATGTTCGCGGTCGCTTCGTCCAAGATCATGACGGCGGGCTTGTGCAGCAGCGTGCGTGCAAAGGAGAGCAGCTGACGCTGACCGGAGGAGAAGTTGTTTCCGCGTTCCCGCACCTCCTCGTCCAACCCGTCGGGCAGCTTGTCGATGAAATGATCGGCGTTGACGTAGCGGCAGGCCTGACGGATCTCCTCGTCCGAAACGCCCTCTTTGCGCAACAGCAGATTGGAACGGATGCTTCCTGAGAACAGGAACACGTCCTGCAGCATCTGCCCGAACTGCTTGCGCAGGGAGGAGATCCTGATCTTGCGGATATCGATGCCGTCGATCAGAATTTCGCCTTTCTGGATGTCGTAATTACGGCAGATCAGCGACAGGATCGTGGATTTGCCCGAACCTGTCGAGCCGACGAACGCCGCCATCTGACCCGCTTCGACCTTGAACGAAACGTCCTGCAAAACCCATTCATCGGGCACGTAGGAGAACCAAACGTGCCGGAATTCGATCTCTCCGCGCACCGTTTCCAGCTCCATTGCGTCCGGTTCGTCCTGTACGTTCGGCACCAGATCGAAAATGGTGAAGATCTTTTCCGCCGAGGCGAACGCCGACTGTAACCAGTTGAACTGCTCCGCAAGGCTCTGGATCGGATCGAAGAACTTGGAGATATACATATAGAATGAAACCACCGTCGCGCTCTCCACGGTCTGCCCAAGGAAGGTAATGTCCTTGATGTACCCGCGCCCGCCGAGGTAGAGCAGGCACAGGATGGAGGAGATGTACAGCATATACACCAGCGGTCGGAAGATACCGAACACGAACATCTGCTGCCGTCTCGCCTTGCTCCAGAAGCGGTTCTTTTGCTCAAATTCCTCTTTCTTTGCCTGTTCGCGGTTGAAGATCTGAATGATCTTCATGCCCGACAAATGCTCGGACAGGAAGGTGTTGATGTCGGTCGTCCCGTCCTTGACCTTGCGGTACGCTTTGCGGGTGAACTTACGGAACACGACGGTGAACAGCACGATGAACGGGACGAAGCACAGCACCATCAGCGTCAGCATATAGTTCAGACAGAGCATCGCCGCCAGCACGCCGATGATGACAAGGCAGTTGCGCAGCAGGTTGACCAGAATGTTGGTGAACATCATGGAAATAGCGTTGGTGTCGTTGGAGACACGGGTCACCAGCTTGCCGACCGGAATTTCGTTGAGCTGGGCATGGGAGAGCGACTCGATGTGCGTGAACAGATCCTCCCGCAGGCGGGAAAGGATCTTCTGACCCACGCGCTGCAGCAGGATGGACTGCATGTAGGTGCAGACCAGCGACACGATCAGGATGCCCGCATAGACCGCGACGGCGGACAGCAGACGGCTCATTGCGAAGTTCCCCTTGATCATGCCCTCGATCCGTCCGACGATCAGCGGGGACAGGATGGCATAGGCGATGGAAAACAGCATCACGAGCAGAACCAGCAACAGCGTTTTGACGTGCGGCTTTGCGTAAACCAGCAGCCTTCGGACGATCTCAGCGTCCTTCATGTTGCGGTCGAAGCCGATCGCTTCCTTTTGCTTGCGGATGCACAGGTACGCGATGAAGAAGATCAGCGAGAACAGTCCGATGACGCCGCCGATGATCAGTAAAGGATAGAATTCGTACATGGTCATGCTCCCTCCTTTACGGCGTCGTCCAGCTTTTGCAGCTCGACCATGGTGCGGTAGTCCCTGCAATTCTCGTACAGCTCGTCATGCGTGCCGACCGCGACCAGCTTCCCGTCGTCCAGGAACAGGATTTTATCCATTTGCCTGACGGTGCTGATGCGGTGCGCGATCAGGATCGTGGTCTTTCCCGCGCGAACGGTACGCAGATTTTCCAGAATGCTTTTTTCGGTTTTGACGTCCACCGCCGAAACGGAATCGTCCAGGATCAGAATGGACGCGTCCTTGAGCAGTGCGCGGGCGATGGAAATGCGCTGCTTCTGCCCGCCCGAAACGGTCACGCCGCGCTCGCCCAGCACCGTTTGATAGCCGTCATGGAACGCGGAAACGTCGTCATGCACGTCCGAAAGCTTCGCTACCTCTGCAATGCGCGCTTGCTCCGCCTCCCCCGACGAGAACGCGATGTTGTGCGCGATGGTATCGGAGAACAGGAAGTTGTCCTGCGGCACGTAGGCGGAGAATTTCCGTACCGTGCGGATCGGGATGCGATTGATGTCGATCCCGTCCAGAAACACCGTTCCGTCCGGTACGTTGTAGGTACGCAGCAGCAGATCCACCAGCGTGGTCTTGCCCGCGCCGGTCTTACCGATGATGCCGACGTTTTCCCCCGCCTGGATATGGAACGAGATATGCTCCAGCACATCCGTTTCCGTCCCCGGGTAGCGGAAGGAAAGGTCCTTGCAGGTGATATCCCCCGACAGCGACGCGACTTCCGTTACATCGGGCGCGTCCTGCACGTCGATCGGGGCGTTCAGCAGCTCCGTGATCCGTTCCAGCGACGCTTTGCCGCGCGAACGCATTTCGATCAATTGGGAGACCGCCATGATCGGCCAGACGATGGCGGTGAAGTAGCCGATGAATTCCACCAGCTCGCCTGCGTTGAACACACCTTTATAAACAAGATAGCCGCCGTACCCCAAGATCACACAGATAACGGATTCCACAAACAGCGTCACGGAGATGTTCAACAGCGTGGAGCTTTTGGTGTATTCCACGTTCGCTTCCTCGTTTTGCTTGTTCAGCTTGTGGAACGCGCGCAGCTCGGAATACTCCTTGACGAACGCCTTGATGACGGCGATGCCCGAAAACGACTCCTGCGAGAAGTCCGAAAGGGAGGAAAACGCTTCCTGCCGCGTTTCCCATTTCTTTTGCAGCTGCTTGCCCATCACCGTCCCCATGATCAGCAAAAACGCCATCGGGATCAGGGACAGCAAGGTCAGAAGCGGGTTCATCTGTGCCATCTTGACCAGCGAGAGCCCGCCTAAGAACAGCGCGTCACAGAACATCAGAACGCCCGACCCGAAGCAGTCCTCGACCGTTTCCAGGTCGTTGGTGAACAGCGACATCAGATTTCCGACCTTGTTGACCTGATAGTACTGCTGGGACAGATCCTTGCAATGATCGAACATCCGCCCGCGCAGGTCGGTCGCCATTTTGATCTCCGATCCGAAGAAGCAGACACGCCAGAGAAAACGTCCGCTTACGATCATCAGAATGACGAAGATCAGCGGCTTGCAGACTTCCTCCAGCAGGAAGGTCATATCGAACGGACGCAGTACGCCGTCCACCTCGACTTTCCCGTCGTTGATGCCGTTGATGACCGTTTTGTACAGCTCCGGCACGACCAA
>CAYPYA010000124.1:0-2859 GCA_964414775.1 uncultured Ruminococcus sp.
TCGCAGACGTAGCAGGTGTTTTCCAATGCTTCCGCACGTTTGGCACCCTTTTCCGCGGGGTTGCGGTTGAGAAGCCCGCCGGTCTTGAAGTCCTTTTTCAGCTCGTCCAGGTGGCTTTCCAGCATCAGCGCCATGCCCAAGCGGTTCTTGCGCGGGAACATTTTTCGGTAATGCTCGGCGCAGAAGCCCTTCTTGTTGGTGATCTGCCGCACCTCCGGCTCCATCATGGACGCGCCGAGGATCAGATCCAGCTCCGTTTCCTCCAGCTTCGCAAGAATTTTGCAGAACGGACAGCCGCCGTCCTTTTTGTCAAACGCTTCGTTGATTTCAATGGTGTAAATGTGTTCTTTCGAGCTCACGCGCTTTTCGACCGCCTTTCTTGCCTTTTAGGATAACAGAAACGGCGGCGTTTGTCAAGCGTTATCTGCTTATCGGCGTACACGCTTGGTCAGCTTTTTCATTTGCTTTGCCTTGCTGGGTCTGTGCATCGCGGCGGTCAGACTGCCCAGAGAAGCGGAAAGCAGCAAAACGAGCGGGGAAGCCAGCCGCTGCAATGCGCTTCTGCCTTCCGGGGCGCGGAAAAACAGCGAAAGAAACAGCAAGACCAGCAGCAGAACGCCGCCGCACGCAAGCCCGCCGAGGTACGGGTTTGCTCCGCATTTCTTTGCCGCGAACAGTCCGCCCGCGTACCCGCCCGCAAACACCGCCGCCAGCGCGGACGGGAATACGAACGTCTGCGGGGTCGCGCTTTGCATGGAAAGCCCCGTAAAGAGCAGAGAGAGGGCAAACCAGAGCATCACCCCCAACAGCGTTCCGAAGCCCAGCGCACGCACCAGAGCGGGAGCGCCCTGCCGCGCGGCGGGCGAAGCGGTTTTTTTGCCTTTTGTATTTGGATGTCTTTTTCCGTTTGACATGACCTTGTTCCTTTCCGCGCGGTGAGCGCATGGCAATTTCAATTGTGATCGATATCGGCTGTTTGATCTTATGTGGGCAAGCCTGAAAATATACCGCGGCGGCTCTTGACATTCCGCACGAAAAATGCTATGATGATTGCGCTATCGGAAACAGGATGCTTGTAAAAAGGAGAGTATTTTTGCGTTATGGCAATCGTTACATTCGGAGAGATCATGCTGCGGTTACAGCCGCCGTCCTACCAACGGTTCGTGCAGACCGGGTCCTATGAGGCGACGTTCGGCGGAGGGGAGGCAAACGTTGCCGTTTCCCTTTGCAATTACGGAAAAGAGGCGGCGTTCGTGACCGGACTGCCGACCAACGACATCGGAACGGCATGCATCGGACAGCTTCGCCGCTTCGGTGTGGACACGGGGAAGATCGTCCGCAAGGACGGCAGAATGGGTATTTATTACTGTGAAAAGGGCGCGTCGCAGCGTCCGTCGAAGGTCATTTACGACCGCGCGGGCTCGGTCGCGGCAGGGCTGCAGCCGGGGGATATCGACTGGAAGGCGGTGCTGGGCGGTGCGGAGTGGTTCCATTTTACCGGCATCACGCCCGCGCTTGGCGCATCGGTCGCGGCGTTGACGCTGGAAGCCTGCCAAACGGCAAAGGAGCTGGGAGTTCCCGTTTCCTGCGACTTGAATTACCGCAAGAAGCTGTGGACGCGCGAGCAGGCGGGAAAGACCATGTCGGAGCTGGTCCCGTACGTGGACGTTCTGATCGCCAACGAGGAGGACGCGTCGGACGTGTTCGGCATCCGCGCCGCCAAGAGCGACGTGACCAAGGGTGAGATCGATACGGACGGCTACCGCGACGTGGCGAAGCAGCTGCGCGATCGGTTCGGGGTGAAAAAGGTGGCGATCACGCTGCGTGAGTCGGTCTCCGCGTCCCGCAACCGCTGGTCGGGACTGCTGGACAACGGAAAAGAGCTGTTCGTTTCCAAAAAGTATGATATGCAGATCGTGGACCGTGTCGGCGGCGGAGACAGCTTCGGCGCGGGTCTGATCTACGGCATGACAAGCGGCATGGAGGATCGGGACGCGCTGGAATTCGCGGTCGCGGCTTCCTGCCTGAAGCACAGCATCGAGGGAGACTTCAACGCGGTCACGGTGCAGGAGGTCATGGCGCTGTGCGGCGGCGACGGATCGGGACGCGTACAGAGATGAACTGCGCTGCGGCGCGGTGTTTGTGACCGAACCGTTCGGAAACAGAAAAGGCAGGGCAGGGCGGCATGGCGAGAAACTTAAAAGAACAGGTGCTTCAGGCATTGCTGGAAGGGGATATTGTGTCGGGGGAGATGCTTGCGGAGCGCTTCGGCGTGACGCGTGCGGCGGTCTGGAAGGCGGTGGACGCGCTTCGGACGGACGGCTTTGAGGTCGGTGCAACGCCCAAATGCGGCTATACGCTTGGTAGTTGCAGCCGACTGTCGGCGCAGGCGATCAGGCATTACGGAGCGGGCGGTTTTGACTTGGAGGTGCTGGACGAGACCGATTCGACCAACAACACCGCCAAAACGCTTGCCGCACAGGGCAGACGCAACTGCTGTGTGATGGCGGAGCGGCAGACCGCGGGCAGAGGGCGTATGGGGCGTTCGTTCGATTCTCCGCAAGGCTGCGGGCTGTACTGCTCGCTGATCCTGTCCCCGTCGATCGTGCGGGAGGATTGCGCATTGCTGACGACCTATACGGCGGTCGCGGTCGCGGAAAGCATCGAGGAGCTGACCGGAGCGAGAACCGGCATCAAGTGGATCAACGACATCTGGATCGGGGACCGCAAGGTGTGCGGGATTTTGACCGAAGCGTCCGTGCATTTCGAGACGGGGGATTTTTCCTATGCCGTGGTGGGGATCGGCGTGAACGTAAGGCGCGCGCCGTTCCCGCCGGAGCTGCAAAAGGTCGCCGTCTC
>CAYPYA010000125.1:0-2156 GCA_964414775.1 uncultured Ruminococcus sp.
TTTCACGGACACGCTTCATCAATTTCGCATAAAATTTTCTACAAACAATGATAACAAATATTCCACGTAAATGTAAGTGCCTAACTACCCAAATTTTAGTTTTTCCTTTTGGCAATTCTGCACAAGTGCCGATAGTGCATCTTCCGACCCGTCCTCCCGCGTCCTGCGTCTGCGGAGCATCGGGAGAGGAAGAAGCGTTCTGTTCGGGCTCAGTCCCGTTCCAGTCCGGACACCGTTCCGTTTTCTCCTAACGTGGTGATATCGCCGCCGATGATGCGGTTCTTATAGATCAGAAGCGTCGCGTAGCTTTTGCTTTCGCCTTCCTCGTTCAGGACGTAGGTGTACCGCATGACGGTCTTTCCTTTGTATTTCTCCAGATTCAGCCCCTGCGACTTCTGCAAAGCGTTGTATTCCTCATACACGCTGTCAAATTCTTCGGGGATGATCACCTCGTCCGAAAAGACGGGGTTCGGGTCGGCTTTGTATCCCAAGTCCTCCAAAAAGGAAACCTGCTCCTCGACGGTCGCGACCCCCTTGTAGTCCAACGCGGCGACCGCGACCTCTCCGGCGGAATCGATGACGGGAATGATCGCTACGATGCCGACCAGAACGGCGGCGGAAAAGAGAATGGCGGTGAAAAATTTGATACTGGATGCTTTGACGGTACAAACAAACATAACTTCTAACCCTTTCCGATCGATCTTGTGGTATGTATATGAGGAAAGGGGGAGTAAATATGTCGGTCTGCTCAGAATCGTTCAGCCGTTTTGCAGCTCCGCGTCCAGCGCTTCGTATTCCCGGTACAGGTCGGAAAGCTTCTGCTCCAGTTCCTCCGTTTCCGCGTATACCCGGTTCAACAGCGCGTAATCCGTCATGACCTCGGGGCTTTCCTGCCGTTTCTTGCAGCAGGCGATCTCCTGCTCCGTCGCTTCGATCTCCTTTTCGACCGCCGCATAGCGCGCTTCCGCTGTCTTTCTGCGATTCTTTCGCTTTTTCGCTTCCTCAAAGGACAGCTTGCCGACGGTTTCCTGCTTGTCGCTTTGCCGTATTACGGAATTCTTTTCCCGATTTTGCAGAAAGGCTTCGTAGCTTCCGTGAAACAGGCAGTAGCCGTCCCCGTAGCCGTCGCGGTCCAATTCCAGAAGATCGGTCGCCAGCGCGTGAATGAAATAGCGGTCGTGCGAAACGGCGAGCACCGTTCCGTTGTATTGCCGCAAAGCGTCCTCCAGCGTTTCCTTTGACGCGATGTCCAGATGGTTGGTCGGCTCGTCGAGCAGCAGCAGACTGACGCCGCAGGAGATCATTTTTGCGATGGACAAACGCGCGCGTTCGCCGCCGCTCAGGACGGAAACCTGCTTGAATACGTCCTCTCCGCGAAACCCGAACGCCGCCAGCATCCCGCGGATCTCGCTCATGCTCTTGTCCGCGTATACGCCCCATACTTCGTCCAGCACGGTGTTTTCGGGGTCTAACAATTGCTGCTCCTGATCGTAATAGCCGATGCTCTGATTGTAGCCCAGCTCAAAAACGCCGCCGTCCGCGCATTCGCGTCCTGTCAGGATCTTCAGTAAGGTGGACTTTCCGCTCCCGTTTGCCCCGATGAGGAACAAACGCTGCCGGTATCGGACGGAAAAGGACAGATCGTGAAACAGCGCGTTTCCCGGATAGCTCTTCGACAGCCCTCTGACCGAAAGAACCTCCTCGGAACGGGAATTGCTTTCCGCGATACGGAACGCGATCCCGCGCGGGGCGTCCTGCGGACGGTCGATCTTCACCATACGCTTCAACGCCTTTTCGCGGCTCTCGGCGGCGATGATGTTTCGTTCCCGATTCCAGCGTTTTTGATTGGCGATGAACGCTTCGATGCGCTGGATTTCCTTTTGCTGCTGTTCGTAGTGCCGCAGCTGCGCTTCCAACAGCTGACGTTTCTTTTCCTTGAACGCGCTGTAATTGCCGCCGTACATGCGGCAGCAGGCGTTTTCGATCTCCAGGGTGTCGGTAGTGACGCGATCCAGGAAATAGCGGTCGTGCGAAACGATCAGAAAGGTCTTTTTGGAATTGCGGATAAAGGTTTCCAGCCATTCGATCGCGCCGATGTCCAAATGGTTGGTCGGTTCGTCCAAAAACAGGATGTCGGGTTCGCGCAGCAGCAGCTT
>CAYPYA010000126.1:0-2676 GCA_964414775.1 uncultured Ruminococcus sp.
AGTGAAAAGTGAAAAGTGAAAAGTACAGAAAGAAAAAGCCGCTGAACGCGACTTTTTCTTTCTGGGGTGGGAGATCGGACTCGAACCGACGACCCTCAGGGCCACAACCTGATACTCTAACCAACTGAGCTACACCCACCAAATGTGTAACCGATACGGACTGTCAGCAAGCTCTGAAGCTCCTCTTGGAGCCTCCCGCCTCAACGCCGGGTCGGTCGCACGAGTGGCGCGTCTTGGGGGACTCGAACCCTCGGCCTACTGCTTAGAAGGCAGTTGCTCTATCCTGCTGAGCTAAAGACGCAGCAAACCGTTTCGGTGAACGAACCTTTGGAGCGGGTGACGGGAATCGGACCCGCACGACCAGCTTGGAAGGCTGGGATTCTACCATTGAACTACACCCGCAGATGCGCAAAAGGTTGTTCACGGGACGCGCCGCGAAGGACGGCACGTCCCATCACCGCATGGTTACTGTGCGTTTTGCAGAAGAAGCGTGAAGCGACTCTTTTTTCTCGCGGCATTGTTCTTGTGAAGAATGCCTTTGTTCACGGCGCGGTCGATCATGCTGACTGCTTCAAGGTAGGTCTTGGAAGCAAGTTCCTTATCCCCCTCGGCAAGCGCAGCCTGATACTTCTTGATCGAAGTCTTCATCGCGGAACGGAACTGTTTATTCTGTAACGTTTTGGTTTCGGTCACCAGCACACGCTTTTTCGCGGATTTGATATTCGGCAAACAACTCACCTCCCATCGACTTTTTTAACTCGTTTATTGTATCACACTTTTTTTCATTTTGCAATAGCCTTCGGAAAAAAATCATACTTTTTTTCAAACAGAACAAAATAACAAAAACACCCGACAAAAGGAGACGCAACATGCACAGAAAAAGAACGGATCTTGCGCTGGAAACACGCGAGCTGCACGCCGAAGCGGGAAAAAACGACGGTCTGATCACCACCGAACGGGAGGAAAACGGACTGCACGTCACCGTGCTGGAGGTCAAGCCCGGAAAGGGCGAGCAGCAAAGCGGAAAGCCCGCGGGGACCTATGTCACCGTGGAGATCGGCACGATCTGGAATTTGCCGTCCGAGACGTTCCAAGCCGCCGCCCAACTGCTTTCAAAGGAGCTGCGCGCCCTGCTCCCCGAAAAACGCGGCTGCGTGCTGGTCGCAGGTCTTGGCAACGAACGCATCACGCCGGATTCCATCGGTCCGCGCGTCGTCGGCGGCGTGCTGGTCACACGGCACATCCGCGTGCTGGACCGTGGTCTGTTTGAAAGCGCACGCTTCGGAGAAACGGCGGCGGTCGCCCCCGGCGTTCTGGGGCAGACGGGCATCGAAAGCGCCGAGATCATTCGCAGCGTGGTGCAAAGCATCCGTCCGTCCTGCGTCATCGCGGTGGACGCGCTCGCTTCGAGGCGGCTGTCCCGCTTGGCTTCCACCGTCCAGCTGTCCGACAGCGGGATTCACCCCGGTTCGGGCGTGTCAAACGCGCGCGCCGCGCTGTCGTCGGAAACGCTGGGCGTTCCGGTCATCTCCGTCGGCATCCCGACCGTCGTAGACGCGGGAACGCTGGCGTACGACCTGCTGGAGGAGCTGGCGCAGGAGGAGGGGATCCCGCAGGACGACCCGAAGTTCGACCGTGTGGTGGAAAAACTGCTGTCCGGCGCGGGCAAGGAATTCTTCATCACCCCGCGCGACAGCGACACCATCGCCGCGGGCGCGTCAAAGCTGATCTCCCACGCGATCAACCTTGCCCTGCACGAGGACATGACGCAGGAGGAGCTTTCCGAATACCTTTCAGGTTGATGACAAACGGAGTTTGCCTTCAACCTGAAGTACAAAAAGCCACCATCATAAAAAATGCCCTTTGGGGTTGCTCTTCTTCACAAGTTGGTGTATAATGAATAGTAAGAACCAAACAAAGGAGTGCATTCCCCTTGTCAACACCCTGCCCCAAACGGGAATCCGTCCGCATCGCTCCGTACACCTCCATGCGTGTCGGCGGAACGGTCCGCTTTCTGTATCAGCCGACCGACGAGCAAATGCTGTGCGACCTGCTCGCGTCCCTGCATCGGGATCATGTGAAAACGCTGGTGATCGGGAACGCGTCCAACCTGCTGTTCCCCGACGAGGGCTTTGACGGCGCGGTCGTCCGCACCGACGGGATCAAGCAGCTGTCATTGCAGGGGAATGTCATCACCGCGTCCTGCGGCGTTTCGCTTTCCTCGCTCGCGTCGTTCGCCGCTCAAAACGGGAAGGGCGGGCTTTCGTTCGCCTACGGCATCCCCGGAACGGTCGGCGGCGGCGTTTACATGAACGCGGGCGCATACGGCGGGCAGCTGTCCGACCGCCTGCAAGCGATCGTCTGCGCACAGCCGGACGGCAAAACCCTCACCCTCTCCGGCGAGCAAATGCATCTGTCCTATCGGCACAGCGTTTTGCAGGAACGCCCGCTGACCCTGCTGCACGCCGTATTCGTTTGTCCCGACGCGTCCGCGGAGGACTGCAAGCGCGAAATGGAGCGGAATATGCAGGCGCGCCGTGCCAAGCAGCCGCTGGAATACCCGTCCTGCGGCAGCGTGTTCAAGCGCCCGGAGGGGCACTTCGCAGGCGCGTTGATCGAACAGGCGGGGCTGAAAGGCTTGACCGTCGGCGGCGCACAGGTCTCCGAAAAGCACGC